>JAILAA010000054.1 GCA_024681875.1 Prevotella sp. | reverse complement strand
TTTTGTATGGGGCGATGTTATCACCACATGCCTGACCTGCTGCGCACACGTTCGTCAGCAACTCGCGGATGATGGCAAGGTCGGCCGTTCCGCCGTAGCAGGTGACGCCGTGATAGCCTTTATCGGTGACGTATTCGTTCTCGGGCGATGTCGAGGGGGCAGTAATGAGTTCCCCCGGCTGCTTGGGGTTGTCGATGAGCCAGCCGAGACAGAAGTCGGCAGCGCCTTTCATCAACGGGTAAGCCGTTGAACGCAGGTATTCCTTGTCTTGGGTGAAGAGGTAGCGCTCCCACAGCGTGTTGACGAGCCATGCGCCGCCCATGTTCCAGTTGGCCCACATGGGGTTTTCACGCTTCTCACCCACGGGGTTGGTCATGGCCCAGATGTCGCTGTTGTGGCTCGAGCACCAGCCTTGGTCGATGCCGTAGTAGTTATGGGCGGTGTATTGGCCGTTCTCTGCCAGCGCCTGGATAAAGCCGTCCAACGGATCGGCCATTTCTGCCAGGTTGGCTGTGAAGGCCGGCCAGTAGTTCTCCTCCAGATTGATGTTGACGGTGTAGTTGCCGCGCCAGGGCGACCACAGGTGGGGTGTCCACAGTCCCTGCAGGTTGGCGGGCACGCCCTTGGTACGCGAACACGAGATGAGCAGATACCTGCCGTACTGGAAGTAGAGGGTCTCGAGCGCACACCCCATCCCCTCCCCAAGTGAGGGGTCTTGATACTTCTTTAGCAGCTCGTCGGTGGGTGGCAATCCAGCCCCCTTCCCTTGGGGAAGGGCGGGAGAATAGGCTCCACCCAGTCTCAGCTTCACCCTGTCATAATACTGCTGATAGTCCTTGATGTGTCTTTGACGCACCTCGTCGTAGGTCACGTTGGCGGTATGCCAGATGTCGTCGGTGGCATTCTCTATGTAAGGTGCACCGTTGGTGACAGGATGGTTACGCGAACCGTTGTAACTCGTCTCGTTGACAATATACACCGTAGCCTGTGTAGCACGTCGCAGCGTGATTCCCTCATCAGTTGCCGTCACCTCGCCGTCGGTCTCGCTGATACGCACGATGGTACAGAAATGAATGCTCTCCAAAGGGTCACCCGTAGCGTGGCCGGTCATGGTGAGCTGGGTGTTGGCCTTTACCTTGTGAGGTACTTGGGCTCCGAGCGTCAAACGGCAGTTGATGGCTTGTGGCTTACTGGCCGTAAGCCGTATGGCGATGAGCTTGTCAGGGTTCGAGGCAATGTATTCCCTTGTAAAGGTGATGCCGTTGCGGATGAAACGGTCGCGGCACACGGCGCTGTCAACGTCGAGCTCACGACGGTAGTCACGAACCTCCCCCTGGTTCCAGTCGTAGATGTGCAGGGTGCCCAGTGGCTGATAGAACTGCGAGTTCGGTCCTTGCACATAGTGCTGCAGCGAGTCAGCCAACTGGTAGTCTTCGTTGAAGAGCGCCTCGCGTATCTTGGGAATCCATAGGTGAGCATCGGCATCCAGGTTCCTATCGACGGGCTTTCCTGTCCATAACGTGATGTCATTCAGATAGATAAGGTTGTCCTCGGCTCCGCCATATACCAATGCTCCCAGCTTGCCGTTGCCAATGGGCAGCGACTCCTCAAAGAACTGTGCCTCGTGGTCGAACCACAGCCGCATGGGGGCCTGGCTGGCAACAGGATGCTCTTGGCAAAGGGTTGGAAGACAACCGCCAAAAACCATCATAACCGCGATGATAATTCCCTTCATTCTGGTTGTTTCGTTTTTAGTTGTTGCTGCAAAGGTAGTGCAAACTGGGCAAAAAGCAAAATTATTTCTTAAAAGAAAAGTATTAAAGAAGGTTAATGATTGTTTGGTTGAGCCGCTCTTATCCGTCTTGTTGGTGTAAGACCTAAAAAGGAATTGATGGAAGAAAGTGCATTTGAACACCATGCCCGACAGTGGCGGCAGAAAGCTCTTACTGTGAGTCGTGGCTGTGGGGCCAGTGAAGCAGAGGCAGAGGACATCGCACAGGACGTGATGCTCCGCCTATGGCAGATGCGCACGGAAATTGAGCGCTACCGTTCCATTGAGGCTGTTGTCACGGTGATGGCAAAACGAATGACGTGGAGTCTCCGTATTGGCGCGCTGAGAGCCTCCCCCGGAAGGATGGAAGCGGCCTCAGTGGATGACAGAGGAGCGCCTACACCTCAGGAAATTCTTGAAGAGAAGGAAAACGAGGAATGGCTGGAAAAGCGTTTAGCGGAGTTGCCACCCACACAGCGTACTTTATTGTATATGCGACAGGTAGAGCGGCGAAACCATAAGGAACTCTCACAGCTGTTGGGCATTGAGGAAAGTTCGGTCAGCACGATTTTGGCGCGTGCCCGCCGTACGTTATTGGAAGAAATCAGACAAAGAAACAGACAATGATACATTACACGAAAGAATACATCAGACAATTGCTCGACCGTTTCATGAATGGTGAGACGACCGTGGAGGAAGAGGACGTGCTCAGCAAGTACTTTCGGCAGGCCGACGTACCTGAAGAGTGGCGCGACTACCAGATGATGTTTGCGGAGTGGCAGCCTCAGAAACTGCTTCAGAAGAAACCGTCTCGCCGTTGGCTTTGGCTCACCGCTGCTGCTGCCGTGCTCTTCGTAGTTCTGTATGTTGCTGTATCACAGCAGCAACAGGAATCCTCCGTACTCGCAGTTGCCCCGGAAGACCCGCAGGACTCAACGGCCATAACTCCAGGTTCAACTCCCGACACCATAGTAGCACCGGTGGAAAAGCCCAAGCCACTTCCCCAACGCAGGCGACAGCCAAGGGTGCACGACGTGGCACGTGACTACTTGCTACATGCTCAGGCAGAGCAGCAGCGGGTGGAACAGGAGATAGCGGAGGCACATGCCGAAGTGGAACGCATACAGCTGGAAATGCTTGACGCTCAGTTGCAGGCTCAGGGCTATATCAAACTGAAACATGAAGACGGTACCATCGAATATAGAAAAGAAAACGAACAAAAAGAATATTATGCTTATGAACCAGATTAAGAAAGTAGGGGCAGTGACACTGCTCGGCCTGCTGCCGTTAGTCACGCAGGCACAACAGCACATCAAGGCGGCCTTTGACGCACTGGTACAGGACAACAGCGTGGAGTTGTCTGTGGAACACAAGCTGGAGAAGGATCCTGAAACGGGGGAGAAGGAGTCGCAGTTTGACTTCTGGGAGTTCACCCTGCCAAAGTCGAAGCAGCTATTGGTGAACAACATTCGGCGAGCCTTCGACCAGGACAGCGAACAGGCTTACTCCATCAGTACGGGTAGTAACTCGCGAGGTGGAGAGGGGGTAGAAGTGCTGGCAGTAGGTAATGGCAATTTTGGTGGCTATAGTGTCGGCGAAATCAAAGGTTCTGACTACATCTATGCGCTCTTTCTGGATCCTGACGATGCGGAACGCATCCACCGTTATGCCTACGTGTTGGAGTGGAAAGACAACGGTGAAGAAATCCTTGGTCGTCTGGTCGTCACTTATGCTACAACGCAGAAGTACAGGCGGGGCGACAGCACCACCAGGCGTCGTCAGCGCATCATCCTGAACGGCAGCAGCTTTGATGGCATTGGCTTTGATGCCTTGGGTAGCTTTCAGGTGACAGATGGCAGCAACTGGTTGGCTCACTTTAATCTATATGCCAAGATGTTCAGACAGTCACCCAAATCAACGGCATCCTCCTATTATGCCAACTATATCTATGAACTCTGTAAACACAGTGAGGCCAGCCAGTTGTCAGTGGACGAAAAGAAAATGGTAGTAGAGGAACTGGCTAAGTTGAAACAGATGACGGATGATGAGTTTACCCAGAACATCTTTCTGAAGGCTATGAAAAATATAAAATAGAGTAAGCAAAACAATGAAACATATTTCTCTCTTGTTGTTCTCGCTCGTGGTGCTGCCCTGTGCAGCCCAGAGCGAGAAAGGGGACTCCTTGTCTCTGAACGACAGCATCGACATCAGCGAAATCACCGTTACGGCACAGCGTCCGCTGGTCAGGCAGGAAGCTGACCGCATCAGCTACGACGTGACGCACGACGAAGATGCCAAGACACAGACCATCATTGAGATGCTGAAGAAGGTGCCTTTCGTTACGGTTGACGCTGAAAACAATATCACCGTAAAGGGCTCGTCAAACTTTAAGATTTACAAGAACGGGCGACCGAATCCCAACTTCTCCACGAATGCCAAGGAGGTGTTCCAAAGCATTCCTGCCTCAGCCGTGAAACGTATAGAAGTAATCACCGAGCCTGGCGCAAAGTACGATGCCGAAGGGTTGGACGGCATTCTGAACATCATCATGGATGATGAGGCGCAGCTGGTAGGCTTCGTGGGCAATGCCAATGTGGGTTGGTCGGCCTCGGGTAACCACTATGCAAATCTTTGGGGCACTATACAGACGGGTAAGCTGACACTTTCGGCTGACGTCTATGGGCAGTTGCAGTCGCGTTCCTCTTCTCGAAGCCTGAACGAGTCAGAAACGGTTTACCGTGAAAGTGGAAATATCAGTCGCGAGGTTAGCGAAGGCAGCAATAAGGGCGGTCACGGCGGTGGCTCCATAGAGGCCAGTTACGAACTGGATTCGCTGAACCTCATTACAGGCTCCCTGAATGCGTGGTATTACAATGTGGATATTGACTACGATGCCTGGATGGGTATGTACGATGCAATGGGGCATACACTCTTTAGTTACCGCTCTCGTTCGCTTGATGGTTCCCGTCAGAAGTATCTCGATTTAGATGGCCACCTGGACTATCAGCATCTCACCCACCGTAAGGGAGAGTCGCTAAACCTGTCGTACCTTGTCAGTACGACCCGACTGAACAACAAGACCCAGTACGATTATTTTGACATTGTCAACCAACCGAATTACACCTACATGGGTCGCCACTCAAGCAACAACTTCACGGAGCATACCTTGCAGTTCGACTGGACACGCCCTTTGTGGGAGAACCATACGCTTGACGTTGGCGCAAAATATATACTGCGCCGCAATGACAGCGATTCGGGACAGGAGTTTGACAACGGCAACAGGATGAACAGCGACTTCCTGCACACTACACAGGTAGCAGCTCTATATGCCCAATATAAGTTAAAGGCCGGGCCCTTGAACCTAATGGGAGGCCTCCGCTATGAGTATTCCTACCTGAGCGCAAAGTTCCGTGACGGTTCGGCCAATGACTTCCATCGGAACCTCAGTGATTGGGTACCTTCGCTAACGGCCAATTGGCGTATCAACGACCAGCACAGCGTGAAGCTAAACTATGCCCTTCGTATCAATCGCCCAGGCATCTCCTACCTGAACCCCGCTCGCTTTGTCACTACGACCAGTGTGACACAGGGTAATCCAGACCTTGAAAGCAGTAATCAGCATAACCTGACGTTAGGCTACTCACTGCTGACGGCCAAACTTACCATGAATTGGAATTTCTCGGCAAACTTCTCCAACGACTTACTGACACTGTACCGATATGTCAATGGAGGCATCATCTACAGTTCTTACGGCAACGTGGGCAAATACCGTCGCTACGGACTGAACACCTACGTGCAGTGGCAACCGTGGAACGGCACACAATGGATGCTGAATGGTTGGCTGTCGTATGTGGAGCGTGAGAATGAGAACCAGCAGATCCGTAATACTGGCTGGCAACCGGGATTCTACACCCAGCTATCGCAACAGCTGCCTTGGAAACTCAAGCTAACCCTCTCGCTCAACAAACAGGGACGCTATCTGAACGGGCTCTATGGCTACAGCGACGGTGGTCCATGGAACTACTCTTTCCAGTTGCAGCGCTCGTTCCTGAAGGATGACCGTATGACGGTGCGTGCCTGGGTGTATAACCCATTCAACAGCAGTAAGTTTGAATATCGTCGGTCATATACTGACCGGGGCGATTACACGGGTTGGAGTTCATCACGTTCCCACTCTCGTCTTGCCGGCATCAACGTTACGCTGCGCATAGGTTCGCTCAATGCCAGCGTGAAGAAAACCAACAGGACCATAGAGAATGATGACCTGGAAGGACGCAAGTAAACTTTTCACCTTTTTGATACAATAAATTCCTGTTTTCAGCGTATATTAGATAAAAGGAAATCAAAATCAGGACAAGATGATGAAAAGAACACTTTTTGCCATGCTGCTCGGCATGGCAGCTCCATTGGCCGCCTTGGCACAGTCGCAGGAAACAGGACGGTGGTCTGTCACACCCCGTGTGGGCATCAACTCGTCGAACATGTCAGGGCAAGACGTGTATGTAGATTTTAATCGTTTGGTGAAGCCCAAACGCCAGATAGGCTTTGTGGCTGGTGCCGAAGTGGAATACCGCTATATGAAACCCCTCTCCACCGCCGTCGGTGTGTGGTATTCGCGTGAAGGCTTCCGCTATACGGAGATTGATGGCGATGCACATACCAATCTGGATTTTCTGAACTTCTCGGCCGTAGAGAACTTCTACGTAGCTGACGGGTTGGCCATAAAGGCCGGACTACAGCTTGGCTATTTGTTGAATGTGAAGTCTGTGGTGGATGGTCATTCGGAGGATATTGGCAATTCCTTCAAGAAACTGAACGTTTCCATTCCCATTGGCTTGTCTTACGAATACCGTAACGTGGTACTTGATGCCCGTTACAACATCGGTCTGACCAACCTCTGCGACATAGAGTTGTTAGACGAAACGTGGCGCACTAACTCATTGTGGCTGACAGCAGGATATAGATTTTAAGAGTAAATAAAAACGGATTTCACGGATTACACGGACAAATACTGATATTGATGGTCAGTAGGTTGCAAATCCGTGTAATCCGTGAAATCCGTTGTTGAAATACCTTATGCGTCGATATTTGCGTAAGTGGCGTTCTTCTCGATGAACTCGCGGCGCGGTTCTACGTCGTCGCCCATCAGCATGGAGAAAATCTCGTCTGCCTCGGCGGCATTCTCAATGGTCACCTGCTTCAAGAGACGGTTCTCAGGGTTCATCGTCGTCTCCCACAGCTGTTCAGGGTTCATCTCACCCAGACCTTTGTAGCGCTGCGTGTGCAGGGCAGTGGAGTTTTCGTCGCCAGCCACATATTTGTCGATGAATGCCTGACGTTGCTGCTCGGTGTAGCAGTACTCCGATACCTTCTTGAACGTACACTTGTAAAGCGGCGGTGTGGCAATATAAAGATGTCCGCCCTGAATTACCTGCGGCATGAAACGATAGAACAGCGTCATAATCAGCGTGTCGATGTGAGAGCCATCGACGTCGGCGTCGGTCATGATGATAATCTTGTCGTAGCGCAGCTTGTCGATGTTCGCCTCGCGGTCGCCTTCGCCATCCACGCCGAAGCGCACGCCGATACTCTGGATGATGTTCATTACCGACTCGGCCTCAAACACACGGTGCCACTGTACCTTCTCCACGTTCAGAATCTTACCACGCAGCGGCAGGATGGCCTGGAAGTGACGGTCGCGGCCCTGCTTGGCGCTGCCGCCTGCGGAGTCGCCCTCGACGAGGAAGATCTCGCACGACTTCGGGTCCTTGTTCGAGCAGTCGGCCAACTTGCCGGGCAGTCCGCCGCCGCTCATCGGGTTCTTGCGCTGCACGCTCTCACGAGCCTTGCGGGCGGCGATACGTGCCGTGGCAGCCAGCACCACTTTCTCACAAATAAGCTTGGCCTCCTTCGGATGCTCCTCTAAGTAGTTGGTCAGCGCCTCGCCCACGGCGGCATTAACGGCACCCACCACCTCGCTGTTGCCCAACTTTGTCTTCGTCTGGCCTTCAAATTGCGGTTCGGCCACCTTAATGCTGATGACAGCGGTGAGACCCTCGCGGAAATCCTCACCGGCGATTTCAATCTTCGCCTTCTCAATCTGCTTCGAGATGTTGGCGTCTTCGTCAGCATATTTCTTCAGCGTCCTGGTCAGAGCCATGCGGAAGCCCTGCAGGTGCGTACCACCTTCGATGGTATTGATGTTGTTGACGTAGGAGTGGATGTTCTCGCTATAATCCGTATTGTACATCACGGCCACCTCGATGGGCGTGCCCTGCTTCTCGGTCTTCAGGTAGATGACGTCGTCGAAGAGGTGAGTACGGTGACGGTCCACATAACGCACGAACTCTTTCAGTCCCTCCTTCGCGTGAAACACCTCAGGCTGACGCAGGTTGCCTTCCTCGTCGGGACGCAGGTCGGTCAGCGTGATGGTGATGCCGGCGTTGAGGTAGGCCAGTTCGCGCATTCGCTTGGCGATGATGTCATACTTGTACTCAGTGGTAGTGAAGATGGTGGGGTCGGGCCAGAATTGCTGGCGCGTACCGGTCAGGTCGGTGTCGCCCACAATCTTTACGTCATACAGCGGCTTGCCCTTCTCGTACTCCTGCTGGTAGATGTGCCCGTTGCGGAACACCTGCGACATCATGTGTGTCGACAGGGCGTTCACGCAGGAGACGCCGACGCCGTGCAGACCGCCAGAGACCTTATAGCTGCCCTTGTCGAACTTGCCGCCGGCGTGCAGCACGGTCATCACTACCTCAAGGGCGCTCTTGTGCATCTTCTCATGCTCGTCCACGGGAATACCGCGGCCATTGTCCTGCACGGTGATGCTGTTGTCTTCGTTAATCGTCACCTCGATATGGGTGCAGTAGCCTGCCATTGCCTCGTCGATGGAGTTGTCAACGGTCTCGTTCACCAGGTGGTGCAAACCCTTCTCGCTGATATCTCCAATGTACATGGCCGGACGCTTGCGCACGGCCTCCAGTCCCTCGAGTACCTGAATATTACTCGCGGAATAGTTCTCGTTCTGAATCTGTTCGTCAGTCATTTTTGTCTGTTTCCAAAATTTTGTGCAAAGGTACAAAAAAACAAGCAAAAAGCGAAAGAAAAAATGGATTTTCTTTCGCTTTTTTCTGGTAAAAAAGCTTCACAATCTTATCGAACAATCGTTTTGCTCGACCTGCATGTTTTATTATCTATGGCGCTGGGATAAAGGTGGCCTTCAATACTTGGTCGTCGCTCAGCAATATGTCGGCAAATTGCTGGGGAGTGATTGTGACGGGACCTCTCATAAACTCAGGGATGTTATAGCTCTTCATCAGTTCTTTGTGATAGCCAGGATCTGCCTGAGGCAGTTCAAATGGTTTACTGCCGTGTCCGTCTTTGTCGATGTGGGCGATAAAGGGACGTGTGAAGTTGCCGTCGTTGCGGCGGCTACTGAAGATGACCCACCGTCCGTTGCTTGACCAGGAGTGGTAGCTCTCAGTATCGGATGAGTTGACTTCATTCATGGCTCTGACGCTACCATCAGTGAGGTCCATGAGGTAGAGATCGGCTTCGTGGTGCCAAATGTGGAATACGCCATAATGGCCGAGGGTGAACATGAGGAAGTGTCCGTCAGGCGAGATGCGAGGAAGTGTGGCGCTGAGCCCCAGTGTGTCAGTGCCTACAGAGTCGGAAAGACCGATGTAGTTCGTACTCAGTCTGTCGGCTTGGAACACTATCTCGCGTGGACCGAAGTGGCGAGTGGCGGGATTGAAGCTTTTACGGTAGATGTTATATTTTATTTCTTTAGCCCGTAGGTACTGCTCGCCCGAATCTGCCGTTGTGTCACGATACTCAAAATGGGCGCTGACGTAGTAGAGCATACGTCCGTCAGGTGCCCAGTAGGGATAACACTCAAACTCGTTGGGGTCGTTCTCGACGTTGGCTACGGTATTCTTCTCAATGTCATAGATGATGAGGTCGCTGGCAGCATCGCTCACCTCAATCTTATTCAAGTCACGCGTGTGAAAACTTTGACTTGTATTGTTGGTGGAATAGACAATGAGCGGTAGGGTAGGGTGCCAGGTGGGATAGACGCCTGAGGAGATGGTCGAGTCATTTTTCATGCTGACCTTTTTTATCTGTCCGTCGTAGACAATGACGGTGCCGCCGTGGTTCTGGCGGGCGTGGAACTGCATCCTTCCAGGGTTGTACTGCTGATAGTTGTGACAGTTCACACACTGACCGTCCTCCTCAGTGCTGCAAAGCAGGTTGTCAACCATCACGCTTTCGTCGTAGTTCTCAAGGTTACGCTGGTTCAGGGTCAGTTCTTCGTAGGTAACGTAGGAGGGAGAAATAAGACGGTAGCTGATGTAGGAATCGATGCTGTCTGTCGAAACGTGGATGGCGAATGGTTTATAGCGTGTCCATTGTCCGTCGTTCTTAGCATACACTTCAACGGTGATGTCCTTTCCCTTTGCCTTTGCTGTAAGCTCGTGCCAGTCATCAATGTCGGGCTGTGCTTTTTGTCCGCCACAAAGAATCTCGTTGTTGTCATAACTGAAACGAACTACGGCGTCTTCAGCATCCTGCTCTAGCTGGAAGGACAGCGGAGCGATATTCACAGGTATAGTGACGTCGGCGTAGTCAGGATAGATAGCCGGCAACTCTTCTTTCTGTATGTAGCTCTCTGGGATGCTTACGCCGCATCCTGCAATGAGACAGCAGAATACTAGAACGAAAAACGTATTTGTTTTCATGTCAATACAGCTTTTGGTTGCGAATCAGATAATATTCGTAATAGAAAGTATGACCGAATTGTGGTAAGAGAATTTCTTTCATTTTCTCCTCTCCTAAAGATGCACAGCGCTCAGCCGCTTTCATAAACTGGGCGTATGTGCTCTTGATGCTTTCATCGAAAGGCATACCACTGATGTCGACATTGTTTTCTAAATGTCCATAGAGATAGGCCGCCTCTTGTAGGTGGGTGGGCATGTGTTGTCCTACGTGTGAGTTGGCGTAGATGAAGAACAGATGCCAGAAGGTTGGGATATCCTTACTCCACAAACCGGCATAGGCCGCCTGTTCCTGATAAAGCGTGTCTGGACTGGGATCGTAGATAAAGTGATTCATCAGGAACTGTTCCATGATAGCCTGATCACTGCTGAGTCTGTCTTTGAAATTCATCAGGTGCATGATGCTGGCGTAATTCTTGTCGTTTTTTAAGGCCTCTTCACCTGCGAGGAAACGCTCTTGACTCTCAGCCCATTCTCTGTGATAGCGCGTGTGCTTCAGCATGTCGATATATTTGCGGGCCACGCGATATTCTCTGTTGAGTAGAGCGCATCGTGTCATGTGTTTTAAGTATTCGGCACGCCAGCCATATTCCACACCGTCTTCCATGCACCAACGGTAGCAGTAGTTGGGCAGACCATATTGGTAATAGAGAGAGCGGCCAATCACCTGAGTCATGTTCACACGGAATGGAGCGTCGCAGGCTTTAGCGCCAGTGAGGTAGTGGTACATCACGTCGCCTTGTCTGCCCTGACGGAAAAGGGCCAGATTCTTCATCATCACGATAGCACGTGTGGGCTCATCTTGCAAGTCGGCAGCCTCATCCAACATAGCTTGCCAGTCTTCTTGCTCCATGTAGCGTTGCATACTCAACTCCTTATGGAAGTTGTAGTCACTGTACCAGAAGTGTTTCACGCCTATGGCCAACACAGCTATTATAACCAAGTTTACAACGCCCCACCGCCATGGATGCTTCACGTTACCGCTTGGCAGCAGTCGATAGGTGGCCGCCATCAGGACAAAGAATAGAGAGAGAAGGATAAAGGGGATGTAATACTCAAAAAGAATTTCGGGCATACAATAGGATGGCAGTGCTGACCAGTAAATGTTATCCATGCTCGTCTGATAGAACACATTCCGGTAGAAAAAGACGGGTATGAAGATAATGCATATGACTGCGACAATGCTTCCAATAATACGCATGATGAGCTTCTCGTCCTCCATGCGCCACAGCATCACACCCATAACCACCGTTGTCAAAAGGGCATAGAAGCCCAGCAACGGGTAGAGTAGGGCAGCTGTCAGCAGGATGAGAACTTGTCTCAAATAATACTTGGCTGGCAGACTTCTGAATAGCCACACCATTGCACACATGATACACAGTGCAATCGTGGCAGAGAAGAAATATCCACGCAACTTCAAGTAATATATCATATAGCCTATGTCAACGCAGGTAAGCAGCAACAGAGCTACAGGAACAAGCAATAGTACTGACCATTTCAAGGGCACACGGAATGCACGGCCTGCAAGGAGCATTAGCAATAACCACCACATAATGAGCATGAATATGCCGTGCACAGGATGGAAGAAAGTTTCCGTAAAGTATGTGCCTATCCACGTGAGGAAGCCACCGGCTACCACCATCTGCTGGCGGAAGAAAAGTGGCGTGTCCAAGTGTAGGTTCAACTCCTGAGCCTTCCAAAGATAATCACTTTCAAAGCTTAGTAGGCAGACTGCGATGGCTGCCAGCCCAACGGCGCAGAAAACAGGAGCAAGAAACTGGAAGTTCAGCTTTTTTGTCTGTTCTTTTTTCGTGACTGTCGTCATCGATGTCTTCACAGACTTTTGTGTTGTCTGTATTGTTTTCTTTTTCTTGTTCATGGAAGGAGATTATTTCATAAAGACAAGATAGACAGCCAGCACGATGAGTACAAAGGCGAGCACATGGTTCCAGTGTAGCTGCTGTCCCTGGAACATGATGTTGGCAATGACGGCAAAGACGAAGAGCGAGATGCACTCCTGCACCACCTTCAGCTGAACGAGCGAGAAGGGACCGCCGTTGCCTACGAATCCTAATCTGTTGGCAGGCACCTGGCAGCAGTATTCAAAAAAAGCGATGCCCCAGGAGAAGACGATGACGCCGATGAGGGGCCATGTCTTGCTGACGCCTGTCTCTGACAATTTCAAATGCCCATACCAAGCAAGCGTCATGAAGATGTTGCTTAGTATGAGCAGGATGATGGTATAAAGTCCGTTCATAGTTTTTTCTTTGCGGAAAACCGCAAAGCACACTTACTTATTCTGCAGGTATTCGTCCATGTGCTGGGCAGCACGACCGCCGTCGCCCATGGCTAGGATGACGGTGGCACCACCGCGCACGATGTCGCCACCGGCAAAGATCTCGCTGCGAGCCGACTGCATACCCTCGTTCACTACGATGGTGTTCTTGCGGCCCAGCTCCAGGCCCTCGATGCTCTTCGGCACCAGCGGGTTGGGGCTGACGCCAACGGCCACGATCACCTGGTCGACGTCGAGCGTCACCGTCTTACCCTCGACGGGAACGGGTGAGCGGCGGCCGCTGGCATCGGGCTCGCCCAACTCCATCACCTGCAGCACAGCCTGGCAGACGGCGCCCGTCTCGTCAGCCTTGTACTCGATGGGGTTGTGCAGCGTGAGGAAATTGATGCCCTCCTCCTTGGCGTGCTTCACCTCCTCTAAGCGGGCAGGCATCTCCTGCTCTGAGCGACGATAGACCAGCGTGACATTGCCGCCAAGGCGTTTTGCCGTGCGGCACGAGTCCATGGCCGTGTTGCCGCCGCCAACCACGAGCACATTCTTGCCAAAGTTGATGGGCGTGTCGGTGGTGGGGTTGGCAGCATCCATCAGGTTCACGCGTGTCAGGTATTCATTCGACGACATGATGTTGATGCTGTTCTCGCCGGGGATGTTCATGAAGTTGGGCAGACCGGCACCCGAGCCAACGAAGATGCCCTTGAAACCTGCTTCCTCCAATTGCTCAACGCTGATGGTCTTGCCCACGATGACGTCGGTCTGGAAATGCACGCCCATCTTGGCCAGATTCTCTATCTCCACGTCGACAATCTTGTTGGGCAGACGGAACTCGGGGATGCCGTATTTCAGCACGCCGCCAATCTCGTGGAGCGCCTCGAAGACATAGACATCGTAACCCTTCTTCACCATATCGCCAGCAAAGCTCAATCCGGCAGGGCCAGAGCCCACGACGGCTATTTTTATGCCGTTGCTGGGAGCAATCTCGGGCAGGCTGATGTTGCCGCTCTCGCGCTCATAGTCGGCAGCGAATCGCTCCAGATAGCCGATGGCCACGGGCTTCGAATTCATCTTCAGGTGGATGCACTTGCTCTCGCACTGCTTCTCCTGCGGACAGACTCGACCGCAGACGGCGGGCAGTGCTGATGTCTGTTTCAGCACACGGGCAGCCTCGAGGATGTCGCCGCGCTCAATGTTCTTCACGAAGCCGGGAATGTCGATATTCACAGGACAGCCTTCAACGCAGCTGGGCTTGCCGCAGTCGAGACAGCGCTTGGCCTCCTGCATGGCCATCTCTTTCGTCAGGCCGATGTTCACCTCCTCGGTACGTGTGGTGGCACGGTAGACGGGGTCAAGCTCAGGCATGACGACACGCTCGATGGCTAGACGCTCCTTCGGCTTCATGGAAGAGCGAAGATCGGAGCGCCAAGACTCAGACCCATCCCTATCCCCTCTCTGTAAGGGAAGGGTGCTATTACCTTGCACGCCCACACTCTCTATAGAGGTATCTTCTCCCCTCCCTACAGGGAGGGGCTGGGGGTGGGGCAGGTGCTCCTCATAATGCTCCAGCTCCTCCTGCTCAGCACGCTTAAAGGTGCCCATACGCTTGAACATCTCGTCCCAGTCGACAAGGGCACCGTCGAACTCGGGACCGTCGATGCACACGAACTTTGTCTTGCCGCCGATGGTCAGACGGCAGGCACCGCACATGCCCGTGCCGTCAACCATGATAGTGTTCAGGCTCACTTCGCAGGGAATATTGTGCTTCTGGGCAGTAAGGTTTGAGAACTTCATCATGATGGGAGGACCAATGGCGAAAACTTTATCGACGTGCTCCTGCTCAATGAATTTCTCAATGCCGACGGTAACTACGCCTTTCTCGCCGTAGCTGCCGTCGTCGGTCATAATGATGACCTCGTCAGAGCTCTCGCGTACCTTGTCTTCTAAGATAATGAGATCTTTTGAGCGTCCGGCCATGACTGAGAGCACGCGGTTGCCGGCTTTCTTCAGGGCCTGGATGATGGGCAGCATAGGGGCTACGCCCAGACCTCCGCCTGCGCAAACCACGGTGCCGAAGTTCTCGATGTGTGTGGGATTGCCCAACGGGCCGACGACATCGGCTATATACTCACCTTCATTCAGGGTGCAGAGTTTCTTACTGGAGAGGCCAACCATCTGTACCACTAATGTGATGGTGCCCTTGTCGATATCGGCGCCGGCGATGGTGAGCGGCATACGCTCGCCCTTCTGGTCAACACGCACGATGACAAAGTTGCCCGCCTTGCGACTCTTGGCAATCAGCGGTGCCTCAATCTCGAACAGGAATACTTTCTCCGAGAACTGTTCCTTTCTTACAATCTTGTTCATACTGTTGTTTAGTCTTGTTTTATTTTGGCTGCAAAATTAGTTATTTTTTTCGAATAATAAGTCAGTCAAGAAGAAAAAGAAACAAATACCCACGAAAAAAAATCCAACCGGATTTTTTTCGTGGGTTACTATGCTTTGAGTAAACCACTTCGTGGATTTTATAGACCGCGTAGTGGTTTAAACAAATTCTATATACTTCGCCTTTCTTTTATTCGAGTCCGAAGAAAGTACGCAGACCGCCATCGACACCTGAGAAGCCCATGAAGGCGAGGCTGAGCAGACCGGCAGTGACTAGAACAATGGCCATGCCGCGCATACCCTTGGGGATGTTGGTCAGCTCCATCTGCTCGCGCATACCAGCGAAGACTGTCAGGGCCAAACCAAAGCCGATGGCGGTGCTGAAGGCATACATTACCGACTGGGCTAGGTTGAAGTCCTTCTGAATGACGAGGATGGCCACACCAAGCACGGCGCAGTTGGTGGTGATGAGCGGCAGGAAGATGCCTAAGGCCTGATAGAGGGCAGGCGACACCTTCTTCAGAATTATCTCTACCATTTGCACCAACGAGGCGATGACGAGGATGAAGGCAATGGTCTGCAGGTACTCCAGATGATTGGGCACCAGCACATACGTCTGCACAAGCCAGGTGACGACGGTAGCCAGCACCATGACGAAAGCCACAGCAGCTGACATACCCAACGAGGTGTCAATCTTTTTCGAGACACCAAGGAATGGGCAGATGCCGAGGAATTGCGCCAATACAATATTGTTGACAAAGATGGCGGAAATGAAAATCAGAATATATTCCATAATTCTTAATTCATTATTCTTACTCGCGAAGCGATAATTCTTAATTCTAAACTCTTAATTCTTCATTCGATTGACGATTGCGATGAGGAATCCCAGTGTGATGAAGGCACCCGGCGGGAGGATGAAGAGCAGGATGTTATATGTCTCTGGCAGCAGCGTGAGGCCGAAGATGGAACCTGCGCCCAACAACTCGCGCACAATACCTAAGAGTGTCAGAGCAAGTGTGAAGCCCAGACCGATGCCGATGCCGTCGAATAGGGAGGCCACGGGTGAGTTTTTGGCAGCAAAGGCTTCGGCACGTCCGAGGATGATGCAGTTCACCACAATAAGGGGAATGAACAATCCCAGTGCTTTATCCACATCAGGCAGAAAGGCTTTGATGACCATCTGCAGTATGGTGACGAAGGCAGCAATGACGACGATGAATACGGGAATGCGCACCTTGTCGGGGGTCAGACTCTTCAGCAACGAGATGACCACATTGGTGCAGATGAGTACCACCATCGTGGCCAAGCCCATCGAAAGGCCGTTCATAGCCGATGTCGTAGTGGCCAGCGTGGGACACATGCCCAGCATCAGGACAAACGTGGGGTTGTCCTTGACTATGCCATTTTTAACTATTGATAAATAACTCATATTCTTTCTTTTTTACCACGAACACTACGTATTTCACTAATTGGCCTTATAGGCATTATAAGCGTTGGTGACTGCTCGGAGAAAGGCACGGCTTGTGATGGTCGAGGCGGTGATGGCATCTACCTTGCCGCCATCCTTGCTCACGATAAGCCCCTCGGCCGGATTCTTGCCGATAATATCGCCCTTCTGACCCTTCTGAAACCATTGGTCAGCCTTGGCACCGAGACCCGGCGTCTCCTGATGCTCCAAGAGCGTATAGCCAAGGATGTTTCCGTCGGTATCGAAGCCGACAAGTACCTTCAGCTCGCCGCCGAAGCCCATCGTGGAACTTTCCACAGCGGCCCCCTTCTCGTTATGATAGAGAATGTATACCTGCTCCTTACCCTTGGCATCGTTCATCTTGATGGTATCAATCTGGGTGACGGTCAGATTGTCGGCCTGCATCACGGTATTGATGCCCTTCTCTAAGGCCAGCTGTTTCTGTTCCTCAATGGGGCCGGCGGTGACATGATTGACAAAGGCCAGCACTCCACCCATGATGACGGCCACGCCAGTCAGCACGAGCACCATGTTCAGCAATGATGATTCAAGTTTCTTCATGGTCTTTTACTGTTTAGCAGGCACTTCGCCGAAGCGCTTGGGTTTGACATAGTTGTTGATGAGCGGTGTGAACGCGTTCATAATGAGGATGGCAAATGACATGCCCTCAGGATAACTGCCCCAGTTGCGGATGACGATGGTCAGCAGGCCGATGCACACACCGTAGATGATCTGTCCTTTGGGTGTCATAGGCGAGGTGACGTAGTCAGTAGCCATGAAGATGGCGCCGAGCAGCAGACCGCCACTGAGGATGACCGTTGTGGGGTCGGCATAGATGGGGTCGGCCACATGCATAATGGCACTGAACACAAACACCGTACCGATGATGCTAATGGGGATATGCCAGGTGATGATCTTCTTCCACAGCATATACACGAGGCCCATGATGAGTGCCAGGCCGCAGATCTCGCCGATGGTGCCTGCACCGCCGCCAATGGAATAGTCGCCTAAAAGCAGGCTGAAGGCATCAGGCAGTTTGTCGAGCTCACCAAGATTGCCGGTTTTGATGGCTTCCTTCATCACGGTCAGGGGTGTAGCACCTGTAGTGGCGTCAGTATAAGAAAGCAGCTGACCAGGCTCAGGCCAACTCGTCATCTGAGCTGGGAAGGCCACCAGCAATGCGCAACGTCCTACCAACGCAGGGTTGAAGATGTTGTTGCCCAGACCGCCGAAGGTCATCTTGGCCACTCCGATGGCGAAGAGCGCACCGATGATGATAATCCAGATAGGCAGGTTCGACGGCAGGTTCATGCCTAGGAGCAAACCTGTGAGAGCCGCCGAACAGTCAGTGATGGTGGTGCGCGGATTCTTCAGGATGTATTTGTTGATGGCCCACTCGAAGAAGACGCAGGCCGCCACGCTGCTCAGGCACACAATGGCCGAGCCGATGCCGAAGTAGAGAAATGACACCAGCAGCGCAGGCATCAGGGCGATGATGACACCCCGCATATTGCGTTCCACCGAGTCGGTGCCGTGGGCGTGGGGAGAAAGCGATACTACTAATTTACTCATTTTCTTTATTTCTTTGCACTACGTGCTCTAATGATTCCCATAACAGTCGATTTGCCCTGACGGATATTGTCGAGCAGCGGGCGGTGGGCGGGACAGATGAACTGACATGAGCCGCACTCAATGCACGAGACAATGTCTTCCTGCTCGGCCTTCTCCCAGTTCTTAAAGGCCGAGAGCTTGGCCAGCAGATAAGGCTCGAGGCCCATCGGACAAGCGCCGACGCACTTGGCACAGCGGATGCAGGGCTGCGGTTCCTTGCGGCGGGCATCATCATCGGAGAGGATGGTCACTGAGTTCGTGCCCTTGCAGATGGGAACCTCGGTCGATGTGAGGGCCTTGCCCATCATCGGGCCTCCGGCCAGCAGTTTATTGTCGCCCTCGGGCATTCCGCCGCAAAGGTCGATAAGCATCTGCATCGGCGTGCCCATACGCACCAAGTAGTTGCCAGGATTTTGCAGGCGTTTGCCGGTCACGGTGGTGTAGCGTTCGAACAGCGGCTTATGCTTCATAACTGCCTGATAGACAGCAAAGGCAGTACCTACATTCTGAACAATTGCTCCAACATTGACAGGGATAGCAGGAGGAGCAGGAACCTGACGACGGATGACAGCATCGACCAGCTGTTTCTCACCACCCTGCGGATAGCGCTGAGCAAGGGGAACGACCTCGACATTGTATTCTTGAGGATTAAACGCTTCGGAACACTTTTGAGTCAACAGCTCGATGGCCTTGGGTTTGTTGGTCTCGATGCCGATATAGCCTCTGGTCACCTTGGCGCCTTTCATCAAGAGCTCCAAGCCCACAAGAATCTCGTCGGCGTGCTCCATCATCAGACGGTAGTCGGCGGTGATGTAGGGCTCGCATTCTACAGCGTTGATGATGACACACTCGGCCTTTGCCGTAGGCGGCGGGGTAAGCTTGATGAACGTGGGGAAACAGGCGCCGCCCATTCCGACAACGCCGGCATCTTTGATGCGCGACACAATTACCTCGGGCGTCACTTCGGGATGATCCTTCACCAGCTCCAGCTTGTCGCTGCGGTCGATGCTCTCTTCCCACTCGTCGCCCTCAACATCTATGATAATACAGGGCTTGCGATAGCCTGTGGCGTCGATGGCGGTATCAATCTTGGCCACCGTTCCGCTGACGCTGGAGAAGATGGGAGCAGAGACGAAGCCGCCAGCATCGGCAATCTTCGTACCCACCTTCACTTTGTCGCCTCTCTGAACGACAGGTACGGCAGGAGCGCCGATGTGCTGGCTCAAGGGGAAGATGGCCTGCTTGGGCAGAGGAGCCGCTTGTGTGGCGACCTCGTGCGTCAGTTTGTTCTCTTCAGGGTGAATGCCGCCTATGCGGAATGTACGGATGTTCATGCTGTAGCCTCCTTTCCTTCTTCTTTGGGTTCAACGGGTTTCGGAGCTGGGAAGTTGAGGGCGCGAATGGCGTGCGTAGGACAGACGCTCACGCACTTGCGACACAGGTGGCACTTCTCGGGATCGATGTAGGAAAGATTCTGTCCGAGGGTGATAGCCTCAAACTGACATTCCTTCACACACTTGCCACAGCCGATGCAGCTCACCTTACAAGCCTTCATCGACACGGCTCCCTTGTCCTTGTTCACACACGACACGAAGACACGACGTCCCTTCGGTCCTTTCTTGCGCAGCTCGATGATGCCACGCGGACAAGCCTTGGTACAGGCACCGCAAGCCGTACACTTCTCCTCATCCACCTCGGCCAAGCCCGTTTCGGGATTGATGTGGATGGCGTCGAACTGACAAGCCTCAACGCAGTCGCCGCAGCCCAAGCAGCCAAAGCCGCAGGCCGTCTCACCAGCGCCGCAGGCGTGCATGGCTGCACAGGAACGCATACCAGCGTATTCGGCAATCTTTGGTCTGAACTCACACGAGCCGTTGCAGCGTACCACGGCTACCTTCGGTTCTCCGTTGGCGATGGCCATGCCCAGCAAGTCGGCCACACGGCTCATCACCTCGCTGCCGCCGACGGGACAGTTCAAGCCTTCAAGGCTACCGGCATCAGCACCCTTCACCAGGGCGTCGGCCATGCCTCCACAGCCGGCAAAGCCACAGCCGCCGCAGTTGGCACCAGGCAACAGCTCGTTCACCTGTGCGATGCGGGGGTCTTCATAGACAGCAAAACGCTTGGAACATACATACAGCACGAGAGCTGCAATCAATGCGATACCTCCAAGCACCATTACTGCAATCAAGATGAAATTCATGTTTATTGTTGATTGTTTAATGTTTAAAGTTTAGTGACTGTAGTTTGTTCTATGATTCTATATGAAAGGATATGCTGCGGGCGATGTGATTGCGGAAGAGCCAGAGCCCTAAATAATAAGGTACGAGAGAAACCATCATCATCAGCGCGGCCAATCCTTCGCTGCCTCCTGCCATCTTCGTGCCCACCAGCACCGCCAACAACAGCAGTAGGGGAGCGCCGAAGCCCAGCATCAAAGCCCGTCCGGCCATTGTCTCTGACGTGCATACCGTCACGGTCTGTCCCTTTTGCCAGCGAAACGCCTCTCGGCCATCCACCGCCACGTCAATAATCTTCTCTTTCGCCTCAGCAGTGTGGCATTTTGATGCTACTTTGCAAGCGGCACAGGCCGATGCCTGCAGGATGCGCACCCTAACGAGGCTTTCCTCTACCGACTCCACAATGCCTTCATGGCGTATCTGTCCTCTTTTCAATTCTTCATTTTTAAAAGCGTGTGCAAAGGTACAACAAATTACGGAAACAGGCGAAGAAACCGAATCTTTTTCAGAAAAATATTCGTAATCGTTTGCAGATACGAATCCTTTTTCTTACTTTTGCAAACGAATCAAAAGGAAGGAGCGATACCCTTTCCGCCAACAAAAAAGAAAAGGAGAAAGCATTATGAAGGCAACAGAGCAGACTATTCAGGAGATTGACAGAGCTTTGCGCAAGACAGCCGACAAGTTCCCCGCCGCCGAAGAAGCCACGAAGATGACTGACATCCACATCCGTGTTATTCAGGAGTCTGGCGAGATGTTGTCATTCGACGATGACGACAATGAACTGATGCGTTGCGTTGTTGAGCAATGGATAGACAACAAGGATGACGACTTCTACGAAAGCGTGGCCCGAATGCTGATGGACGGCATCCAGCATCAGAAGGACTTGCTCGAGAATCTCTCCATCCTCAAGCCTTATTCCTTTGTCCTTGAGAATGACGATAGTGAGACAATGCAAGAGCTGTTCGTGGCCGATGATGACATTGCCATCATTAGTCCCCTGTCGATGGATAGCCTCGACAGCGACCTTGACGATTTTCTCGAAAACCTGCTGAAATCCTAAGCGAATGTCGGCACGGAGCGTCATCTCCTTCATCTCCCGCATTGACGCATGGCGCGCCACGCATGTCAGTGAGCGCATGTTCGTGCTCATTTTGGCGTTTCTTGTGGGATTGCTCTCGGCTGTGGCTGCCTACGTGCTCCATTGGCTCATCAACCAGATCGTATCGCTGCTAACAGGCAGCTTCGATGCCACCAGCTTCAACCTCCTTTACTTGGTCTATCCCGTTGTAGGTATCTTCATCACCATGCTTTTTGTACGCTATGTGGTGAAGGACAACATCTCCCATGGCATCACCCGCATCCTCTACGCCATCAGTCAAAACCGTTCGCAGCTGAAGGGCCACAACACATGGTCGTCGGTGGTGGCCTCGGCCGTCACCATCGGCTTTGGCGGCTCAGTGGGAGCCGAGGCACCTATCGTGCTCACAGGCTCGGCCATCGGCTCTAACTTAGGCAAGCTGTTCCGCTTAGACAGCCATACGTTGATGCTGCTGATAGGCTGCGGAGCTGCCGGCGCCATTGCAGGCATATTCAAGGCTCCTATCGCCGGACTTGTCTTCACGCTTGAGGTGCTGATGATTGACCTGACGATGGCTTCGCTCATGCCTATCCTTGTCAGCTGCGTCACGGCCACTTGCTTCACCTATATCTTCAGCGGCGATGCAGCTCTCTTCACCTTCCACCTCGACGACTCCTGGACGGTTGAGCGCATACCCGCTTGTGTGTTCCTCGGAATATTCTGCGGTTTGGTAAGTCTTTATTTCATCCGCACGATGGGCTTCTGCGAAGGGCTGTTTGCTCGTCTGAAGGAGCATCCATATGCCAAGCTGATAGTGGGCGGCCTGCTGCTCTCGCTGCTCATATTTCTTTTTCCGTCGTTGTTCGGCGAGGGGTACAGCAGCATCAACTTGTTGCTGAACGGTCGCGGCCAGGACGACTGGACGCAGATCCTGAACAACTCGCTCTTCGCCGGACAGGAGAAGTTCCTCGTGCTCTACATCTTCCTCGTCTTGCTGACGAAGGTGTTTGCCACCTCGGCCACCAACGGCGCAGGTGGCTGCGGCGGCACCTTCGCGCCCTCATTGTTTGTGGGCTGCTTCAGCGGCTTCCTGTTTTCGCGTTTGTGGAACATCTACGAGGTGGGCGTGCATGTGCCTGAGAAGAACTTTGCATTGATGGGTATGGCAGGCGTCATGTCGGGTGTGATGCACGCGCCTTTGACTGGCATCTTCCTCATTGCCGAGCTGACGGGCGGCTACAGCTTGTTCCTGCCGTTGATGATTGTGTCGGTATGCAGCTATCTCACCATCAACATTTTCGAGCCTCACAGCATCTATGCAAGCCGATTGGCTCGAGAGGGCAAGCTAATCACCCACCATACAGATCATGCCGTGTTGACGCTGATGCAGCTGGACAGTGTCATCGACCGCGATTACCTGTCGGTGAGCCCCGACACCGAGCTCTCGCAGATTGTACACCGTATCAGCCGCTCCAAGGGCAGCGTCATTCCTGTGCTCGACGCAGCTGGCAACCTGCTGGGCGAGATCGACATCCAGAAGATACGCCACATCGTGTTCCGTACTGAGCTCTACCATCACTTCCACGCCCAGCAGCTGATGCAGCAGCCGTCAGCAGTCCTTTCCGACAGTCTGCCTATGACTGAGGTGATGAAGACTTTCGATGACACCCACGCCGACCATCTGCCTGTGTTGGATGTCGACGGACACCTGAAAGGCTACCTTTCACGTCAGCACGTCTTCACGCAATATCGCAAGATGGTGGCCGACATGAGCGAAGACTGATTGAATTGAGAATTAAGATTTGAATATGATGAAGAAAGACGACTTGAGAATCGTTTTCATGGGTACGCCAGAGTTTGCGGTGGAGACCCTGAAGGCATTGGTTGACAACCATTATCATATTGTGGGCGTGGTGACGCAGCCCGACAAGCCTGTGGGACGTCATGGCTCTGTGTTGCAGGCCCCGGCTGTGATGCAGTATGCCTTAGAGCACAACCTACCCGTGCTTCAGCCAGAGAAGATGAAAACCCCTGCTTTCGTAGAGCAGTTGCGTGCCTGGAACGCTAATCTGCAAGTGGTCGTAGCCTTCCGCATGTTGCCTGAGGTGGTGTGGGCCATGCCGTCGTATGGCACCTTCAATGTGCATGCCGCCCTGCTGCCCGACTATCGCGGAGCCGCACCCATCAACTGGGCCATTATCAACGGCGAGACACAGACCGGCGTCACCACCTTCTTCCTCGACCACGACATAGACACAGGCCGCATCATCCGCCAGAAGACTTTCGACATTCCTGAAACAGCCGACGTAGAGTATGTTTACGACGGTCTGATGCACCTCGGCGCTCAGCTGTGCATCGAGACGATAGAAGCCATCATCGCCGCCGACGGCCATCCCGAAGCCTTGCCGCAGGATAACTCGAAAGCCATCCATCAGGCTCCGAAGCTGTTCAAGGACAACTGCCGCATCGACTGGACGTCGTTGACGGCCAAGCAAGCGCATGACCTGGTGCGTGGCCTCTCGCCGGTGCCCGGTGCATGGACGATGCTGAAAGGCCCCGGTGGCACCGAGACGATGCTGAAGATATACAAAACACTACCCCCAACCCCAGGCTCCCCTCTGTCTTTCCCCGAAGGAGAGAGTGGAGAGGCAACGCCGGGACAGCTGTTACGAGACAAGAAGCATCTCTATGTGGTATGCAAAGAAGGAGTCTTGCAGATAGAAAGCCTGCAACTGGCGGGCAAGAAACGCATGGACGCCGTCTCATTTATGAACGGCATCAGCGACATAGAAAAATATTCTGTAGAATAATATAATAATTGAGATGGGCAGTGCGTTAAGAATGTAAATGAGTCACTCAACAATAATAACAAGAGTCACTCGACAATAAACATTCAACACTCAACAAAAAACGCCTATGCCTATTTTTACCCAAGAAGAAACAACGCCCAGCGAGAAGGTGCTACGCTTTATTCGGCAGTTTGCCCACACCTACAGAGTTAATCGTCAGCAGTCCTACTACCTGAACTGATAAGTCATAATTTACTCAACTCCCCAACTCCTCAAAATGGCTCTGGTTTCCCCCTCTTTGTTAGCAGCCGATTTCATGCATCTTGAAGACGAGATGCAGATGATAAACCGCAGCGAGGCCGACTGGCTGCACCTCGACGTGATGGACGGCATGTTCGTGCCCAACATCTCCTTTGGCTTCCCCGTGCTTGAGGCCGTGGCCAAAGTGTGCAAGAAACCCCTCGACGTGCATTTCATGATTGAGAAGCCCGAGCGCTACATCGACCAGACCGCCAAGTTAGGCGCCATGATGATGAACGTCCACCAAGAGGCCACCGTCCACCTCCACCGCACCATCCAGGAGATTCACGCCGCAGGCATGAAAGCCGGCGTAACGCTCAACCCGTCGACACCCGTTGGCACCCTGGAAGACATCATCACCGACGTAGACATGGTGCTGCTGATGAGCGTCAACCCAGGCTTTGGAGGCCAGAAATTCATTGAGAACACTATCGCAAAAGTAAAGCGCCTGCGCCAGCTCATCAACGAGAGCGGCAGCAAGGCGCTGATAGAAGTCGACGGCGGTGTGCAGGGCGAGACGGCTCCCCGTCTGGTGCAGGCCGGTGTCGATGTGTTGGTCAGTGGCAGCTACGTCTTCAAGGCCGACGACCCCGAAGCCGTCATTCATTCTTTACGTTGTTGCGAATCTTAGTGAGGTAATCCTTCATACCCTCGCCGTCTTTGTTGTCGATAATCTCCAACAGCTCTTTCAGCTCCGTACGTATCTGGCTCACCTGGTCGTGCGTATAAGGGTTGAAGAGAATCTCCTGTAGCAGGTAGTCATCTTCGTTCAGCACGCCCTTGGCTATGCGCATGTGGCGCTTAAACGTAGTGCCCGGTGCATCCTGATGCTTCATCACGGCAGCAAAGACAAAGGTAGAGACGAAGGGAATACTGAGCGAGTAAGCCACCGTTTTATCGTGCTCCTCGAAGGTGTATTCATAGATGTTCAGTCCCAGCTTCTGGTAGAGGTCCTTGAAGAAGATGCGCCCCATATAGTCCCCCTCGCTGATGATGATGGCGTTCTCCTCCGACAGCTGTTGCAGGTTGGCGAAGGTAGGGCCAAACATAGGGTGTGTCGACACATAGCGCATACCTGTCTGTTCGTAAAACTCCTTCATATCCGTCTTCACCGAGGCGATGTCGCTGATGATGCACTCCTTGGGCAGGTGAGGAATCACCTCCTTGAACACTGGGATAGTATATTTCAGCGTGACGGCGTTGATCAGCAGTTCAGGCTTGAACGCCTCAATCTCGTCGTAGGACGTAAAGCGCTGGCAGTTGTAAGTAAACCGCATCCGTTTCGGGTCTCTCTCAAACACAGCTACCTCGTGATCGAAACTCAGCAGGTCGATGAAGAAGCTTCCCATCTTGCCTGCACCCATTACTAATATCTTCATAGTATCGTTGGTACTTGTTTTGCGGCTGCAAATTTACTTCCTTAATGTTGAATGGGAATTGATGTTGATTTTCTGTCCCATGAGGCTCAGGCTTACAGTCATGTCGATGGTACTTGGCCAGTTGCTGCTGAGCAGGTCATAGACGACGTCTTCCTTGCCGTCAATCTTCATCAGATCAGATGACATCAGCAGGTCGATGCTGCTCTTCACCGCCTCTGCTTTTTCGGGCATGTTGTCTTCCACTTTCTTGATGACGAACTCTTTCATCTCCTCATCTGTCAAGTCGGAGACGCCGTTGGCCGTTATTTTGTTGCCCTGCAGGTGAAAGGTGCGCTTCATCTTCAACTTCTGAGTGTTGACGTAGGTGTCTGTCATTCCATCAGTAATGACCTTACCGAAGATGCAGAGGGGGTTGGAGCTTGTCTGGGTGATGCCATCCAGCATGACTTCTTCTTTCACGGTGCTCATGGCTTGATTCATCATTTCTGCCTTGGGTGTCGTGGCTTCCAGTTCGGGATGTTCTTTGTATATCTGCGATAGCAGTTTGTCGGCAAATGCAACGCAATGCTCCTTCACCTCATTGAAGTTTACAATGCGCAGCGCCTTACCGTTGTTGTCGACAGCCACTCTGATCTTCACATCCTTCAACATGCCCTCGGTGATGCTCATCATGGCTGCAATCTTGTCGTTCTTGGCGTCGTTCTCAAGGCCGCTCATCAGCATGTCTATGATGAAGCCGTTTTCGGTCTTCTCGCTCACATTGAACTCTATGGAACTCTTGGCAGTGAACTGTAGCATGGGGTTGGTGCTCTGTGTCTCTAAATCGTAGACATACTTGTCGCCTACGTTCATCTTGGGATACACTTTCAGCTGCGAGTGGGCCAGCGTGCACACCATGAGTGCCAGGCTGGCAAGTAATAGTCTTTTCATCATCGTTTTTGTAGAGTAGGGGCTATTTGTTGATGATTTCTATCTGCTGGCGCACGCTCTCCTCGTGGATGCTCTCGAAGACGCGGGCCACGAACTCGGGCCCCATGCCGCAGAGGGCTCCCTGGGCACCGCGCTTCGAGAGAATCTCGTTGTAGCGTGAGGCCTGCAGCACAGTCATGTTGTGCTCTCGCTTGTACTGACCTATTTCGCGGCACACGCGCATACGCTTGGCCAGGAGGTCCATGAGCTGGTTGTCGAGCTCGTCAATCTGCTTGCGCAGCTCGTGTATGCCCTCGGTGGTGGTCTTCTCGTCGCGTATGACGAGGAGCGAGAGGATGTAGTCGAGCACGTCGGGGGTGACTTGCTGTGCGGCGTCGCTCCAGGCTTTGTCGGGTTCGCAGTGGCTCTCGACGATGAGTCCGTCGAAGCCGAGGTCCATTGCCTGCTGGCAGAGGGGGGCTATGAGTTCGCGTCGCCCTCCGATATGGCTGGGGTCGCTGATGATGGGCAACTCGGGTATGCGGCGGCGCAGCTCAATGGGAATCTGCCACATGGGCAGGTTGCGGTAGATTTTCTTGTCGTAGCTGGAGAAGCCGCGATGGATGGCTCCTAGGCGCTTCACACCAGCCTGGTTGATGCGCTCGAGGGCTCCGATCCACAGCTCGAGGTCGGGGTTAACCGGGTTTTTCACGAAGACGGGGACGTCGACGCCACGTAGCGAGTCGGCGAGTGCCTGCACGGCGAAGGGGTTGGCCGAAGTGCGTGCGCCGATCCATAGGATGTCTATGTCGTACTTCAGGGCCAGTTCTACATGTTCGGGGGTGGCCACTTCGGTGGAGACGAGCATCTTCGTCTCTTTCTTCACCTGCTGCATCCAGGGCAGGGCTTTCTCGCCGTTACCCTCGAATCCTCCGGGCTTGGTGCGCGGTTTCCATACGCCTGCACGGAAGTTGTGGCAGCCTTTCATGGCCAGCTCACGTGCTGTTCTCATCACTTGCTCCTCGGTCTCAGCGGAGCACGGTCCTGCAATCACAAAGGGGCGCTCATTGTCGCTCGGCAGGTTCAGTTTTTCTAATTCCAGTTCCATAATTATAGTGTTTTCTTGATTCTTTCCAAAGCCTGTTGGATTTTCTCTTCCTTGGCACAGAGGGAGATGCGGATGTATCTTTCGCCGTTGCTGCCGAAGATGAAGCCTGGGGTGATGAAGACACGGGCCTCGTGAAGGACACGCTCGGTGAGGTCTTCCACATTATTATATTTGTCGGGGATGCGGCCCCAGAGGAACATGCCTACCTGATGCTTGTCGTAGGTGCAACCCAACACGTCCATAATCTGCTCGGCATATTGGCGGCGACGGGCGTAGGTCTCGATGTTTGCCTGATGGTGCCACTCGTCGCTGTTGTTGTAGGCCTCGGCAGCGGCCAGCTGGATGCCTCGGAAGGTGCCACTCTCGATGTTTGACTGCACCTTTAGAATCCACGAGATGAACTCGGCATTAGTGGCGCAAAGGCCTACACGCCAGCCCGGCATGTTGTGGCTCTTCGACATGGAGTTGAACTCGATGCAGTAGTCTTTGGCGCCAGACACCTGCAGCAGCGAAAGGTGTTTCTCGTTGAGGATGAAGCTGTAGGGATTGTCGTTCACCACGACGATGTTGTGTTCTCGTGCGAAATGGACAAGCCGCTCATAGGTTTCCATTCGGGCTGGAGCGCCTGTGGGCATGTTGGGATAGTTCGTCCACATGAGCTTGATGCGACTGTTGACTTTCACAATCTGCTCCAGCTCGTCGAAGTCGGGTTGCCAATCGTTCTCAGGACGCAGGTTGTAGTTCACTATTTTTGCACCAAGAATCTTGCTGAGCGATGTGTAGGTTGGATAGCCAGGATTGGGCACGAGAACCTCGTCGCCAGGATTGACGAAGGCGAGGGTGACATGGAGGATGCCTTCCTTTGAGCCGATGAGGGGCAGCACCTCTTTGGCGGGGTCGAGGTTGACGCCATAGAAACGCTGGTAGAAGGCGGTCATAGCCTGTCGCAGCTCGGGGGTGCCCATGGTGGGCTGGTAGCCGTGGGCATTGGGCTGGCGGGCCACCTCGCACAGCTTGTTGATGGTCTGCTCCGACGGCGGCATGTCGGGGCTGCCTATGGCCAGGCTGATGATGTCTTTGCCCTCGGCATTGAGTTGTGTCACTTCCTTCAGCTTGCGGCTGAAGTAATATTCGCTCACTAAGGATAATCTGTCTGCTGGTTGTATCATATCATGCTCTAAAAAAATGCCCCGCTATCACTTTTTTGTGAAGCAGGGCTTATGTCGTTCAATTTTCTTTTTTCTAGTTTCCAATCTACTACGGCCAATTGCTTCACATTTTTGCTGCAAAGTAATAATAACCGTAATAATAAAAACCGAATTGTGTCATTTTGTTTGTATTTGTTGCTTTGGGCTGCAAAATTACAACTATTCTTTGAAACAGCCAAACAATTTGCAGGTTTTTTGCTGATTTTTTTATTTGGCGCTCTGGTGAACGGGGCTGTTGCCGCTCTTGATATGAATGTCGCGTTGCGGGAAAGGAATCTCCACGCCGTTGCTGCGCAGGGTGTCGTAGACCGTCTTCAGCACGTCGCTCACCACATAGATTCGTTTCACGGCATCGGCCCAGACATAGAGCTTGAAGTCGACGCTTGAGTCGCCCATGGCTGCCACGACGGTCTTGGCGCGCTTCTTGCGGTCTGTCCAGGGATGGTGCATGTTGTTGACGGCATCCTCCACCATCTGGCTCACGTCGTGTAGGTTGGAGCCGTAGGCCACGCTGTACTCGATGGCCGTTAGCACATAGCCGTGGTTGCGCGTCAGATTCTTGTAGTTCTTGCTGAAGAGCTGGCTGTTCTGGAAGGTGATGACCTCGCCGTAGAGCGTCTCTACGACGGTGGCGGTATAGCTGATGGAGTTGACCTTGCCCATCGTTCCGTCTATCTCAATCCAGTCGCCCACCTTTACTCGGCCTGCCATGAGGGTGGCGCCGTAGTAGATGTTCTCGATGATGTCCTTCGATGCGAAGCCGATGCCTGTGGAGAGACCGCCGCCGATGGCCAGCAGCCAGGCCACGCTGATGTGCAGGATGCTGAGCGACATCATCAGCCAGATGCCCCATACCAGCACCTGAATGACATTCTTGCCCATCACCTCGCGGCTGGCGGCGGTGGTGGGGTCTGAGGTCTGGAAGTGAAGGCGCATCAGCGAGAGGATGGTGCTGGCGATGTAGCTGAAGAGGAACCACAGGCTGACCACCATCGAGAGCTTGAGGATGCTGACTTTCAGGTTCTCCAGGTCGATGAAGTCGTGGCGGAATATTTGCCAGCACAAGTCGCCCAGGTTGAAGACGTCGGCCGCCCAGTAGATGGACAGCATGACGGAGCTGACGCCGATGACGGGGAGCACTACCTTGTAGATGAGCCTGTAGAGCCACGACTGAGTGATGGGCTTCTCGGCATAATGATGGCGGGCGCCGTAGAGCTTCAGGTAGCTGATGAGGCAGGTGATGGTGAGGATGCACGTCAGCTGCATGATCCACCAGATGAGTATCTGCACGGCCAGCAGCGTGTAGCCCACCCATGAACAGACGAGCGAGAAGATGAAAATGGCCATCGAGATGTAGGTGTAGAACATGTCTGAGCGCGGAATGTTCTTGTTGTGCCTGCGTATGACCAGCCATTGCCAGATGGTGCAGGCCAGCAGGATGGCAGGGAAGGCCACATTGACCAGCTCGTTGGGGATGAGCACGATGCGGAAGGCAATGACGATGAACCCTATCACTACAAGCGGCGAGTAGATGTGGAAGGCGCTGCGTATCTGGTCGCCATTGACGCGCAACAACAGCGAGATGAGGATGACGCCCAGCAGCCATGCATACTCGATGAGCAGGCCGCTGGCCATGATGAAGAAGTTCTGCTCCAGCGTGGCCCGCATGATGCCCAGTACGGCGGCAAACGTTACCGTCGTGGTGGCCATGATGATGCAGGAACGCTTCTTCAGGAACTCGATTGTATGGAATCGCTTAGGCATGAAGCGGAAGGCAATCATGTTCAGGATGATGGCGATGAGGATGTAGAAGAAGATCATTGCGAAGAGTCGCAGGATGACCGTCGAATCCCAATCCGACTGCTGCTTCGAAGGCCTGTATTTCTCGGCCATCGACACTTTCACTTCTTCCCAGCGCTGGCTGAAGTTTTTCAGGATAGAGAAATAGCTCTCACCGCCATTGCGGAAGATGCCCGTTTGAATGTCGTTGTAGCGCCGGTTGGCGTAGTCGTTCAGATAGCGCAGGCGCTCCTCGGTGTTCTCATAGAAAGTAATGTATTCCGTAACTTGTTCACGTGTATCGTGCAGGGTGTTGCGTATACTCGTGGCCAGTGTCAGGCAGACCGTGCGGTTGGTCTTTGCCTGGTCGTCGAGTAGGGCAGGGCGGATGTGCTTCAGACTTGTTACCAGACTGTCGTATTTCGCAATCTCCACGTCGAGGGTCTCGATATAGGTCTTGAAGGGCAACTGTTGGCGCTGAAACGACAGGTACTGCTCGGTGGCCTCGTGGCAGGCATAGGTGAGGTCGAAGACATAGTTGTTTTGCTGTGAGTAGAGCATCAGCGCGTTCTGGTTGCTACGCTTGATGGTCTCGCGCAGTTGCTGTATGATGTCTTTAGTCTGCTGTTTGCGCTGCTCCGCCTGACTGCTCAGTTCCTGATATCGCTCTGTCAGTTCGGCACGTAGCACATTCAATGTCTGCTCCAGGTTTCGCTCCTTCAGCACGGCGTAGGCATCAGAAAGCGAAAGGATGGTCAGCAGGAGTATTATAATTCTTTTCATATCAACTATTTGTCTATTGTATGCTAAACTTTAGGCTAACCCATTCTCCTTCCTCCTTCTGCTCTTCAAGTTGAAGGCCAAGCTCTTTTGCCTTAGCCACTAGCAGGGCCGCATCGGTCTGATAGAATCCGCTGAGCAGCAGCTTGCCCTCGGGCTTCATCACCTGTCGCATGGCAGGCAAGTCGGCGAGAAGGATATTGCGGTTGATGTTGGCCACCACCACATCAAACTGTTGATTGAGCTTCTCTATTACGGTGGAATCGCCCAAAATGGATGTGAAACAATGTTCCACGCCGTTCAGGGCCGCGTTATGGAGGGCGTTGTTGACGCTCCACTCGTCAATGTCGTAGCCCACTGCACTTTCTGCTCCGCATTTCAGCGAGACAATGCTGAGAATGCCAGTGCCTGTACCGCAGTCGAGGACGGTCTTTCCTTCAAGTCCCAAGTCCATCAAGAACTGACACATCATGCGTGTAGTGGCATGGCTGCCTGTTCCGAAAGCCTGGCGGGCATCAATCTGAATGGTGAGAGGTGAGACGTGAGAGGTGAGAGTAGGGAGATGACGCCCGTCATATATTATAAGATGTGTACCCACTTTGATGGGCTCGAAACCTTCCTGTTCCCATGCCTCGTTCCAGTCGCGGTCAGGCGCATCGCACACAGTATAGTCTACTTGCACGTGAAGCTCATCGTCGAAGGGAAGAAGCTGAAGCGCACTCTTGAGGGCATCTTCATCAAACAATTCGCGCTGAACGTAGCCTGTCAAGCCTTCTTCGCTTTCCTCGAAAGTCTCAAAGCCTGCATCGCCCACCATAGCAGCCATTACGTCACGCACGTCGTTTATCAGAAAATCTGGTGCGGAAATATGAAAATGTACCTCAAAATATTTCATGTCTCACTTATTTTTGGTTGCAAAATTAAGAAAAATAGGGAAAATCCTACCATGTTTTAGGGTTTTTCCTTACCTTTGCATAAAAATTCGTGGTATTTTTGCATCGTGAATCATTCAATCAACAAGATAAGGCTATGAAAAAGTGGTTTCTTTTCTCCGTCATGCTGGGAGCTTTCTCGCTCTCGAGCGTAGCACAGGACGACATGTATTTCGTTCCGTCGAAAAAGAAGGCAACACCCGAGCGTGTTTCTGTGCAGCCGGTGTCATCATCCGATACTTACTATTCCGGCTCTGTGCGTAGCGTTGACGATTATAACCGACGCTGGGGCAGCAGCTATGAGGTGTTGCCGTCAGACACAAGCGACATCGTCAGCTTCTCGGCTGTTGAGGGAGTCTATCCTGACAGCGTTGGCGACTTTGCCCTGACTCAGCGCATGACACGCTGGGACGGCTATGAGCCTTCGTCGGCCTATTGGGAGGGCTATTCACAAGGGCGCCGTGACTCCTTCTGCTGGCACTCGCCTTGGTATTACTCATCCTATTATCCCTGGTATGACTCCTGGTATTACGACCGCTGGTATTGGGACCCGTGGTATTGGGATGCTTGGTATTATCCCGGCTGGGGATGGGGTGGCTTCTATTACTCGTACTACTATCCGCACTATTACGGCGGCATATACTACAGCTACAGCAGACCGAGCCACAGTGGATATAGACGTTCCATAGGTCCCAGTCCTCGCTCATACGCCTCTGGCTATGGCTCGGGATTCGGTGGAAGCCGCAGAGGCATCAATTCTTCTTCTCGCTCAGGCGGTTTTGGCAGTTCTCGCTCAGGCAGCTTTGGTGGCTCACGTTCAGGCAGCTTTGGTGGCTCTCGTTCCGGCTCAGGTAGCTATGGCGGCTCAGGCAGCTTTGGCAGTGGACGTACAGGATCTTCCACCAGGACACGCACAAGCGTAGGAGGTTCTTCTTCTGGTAGTAGCTACGGCGGCAGCTCTTCTAACGGTTCTTTCGGGAGTGGCCGTTCCTCATCATCTGGCAGTTACAGCGGCTCGTCCAGTAGCCGCTCCTCCGGCTCGTCAGGCGGCGGTAGCTTTGGCAGTGGACGTTCCGGTGGCGGTGGTGGCGGTGGCCGTTCTGGCGGTGGCTTCGGCAGCGGTCGCAGATAATCTGCACCCTTTGCCTCTATGAAAAATTAGTATTGAAATGAATAATAACTTGAGCCATATGAAAAAGATATTTGTAATGGCTGCGTTTGTCATGGCCATCTTGCCGGCAGCAGCCCAGGAAACATACGAGAACGCCAAGATTTCTTGGAGCGACCTCAACGGAACGGCACGCTATGTGGGAATGGGTGGCGCAATGGATGCGCTGGGTGCAGATATATCGACCATCGGCACCAACCCCGCAGGCATCGGACTATTTCGCAAGTCTAACTTCAGCACATCCATCGGATTGGTCAGTCAAGAAGATGGAAAGAACTTTGGCGGTGGCACGACCACCAATGTAAGCTTCGACCAGATCGGCGTTGTCTATGCTGGGCGTGTCAGCGAAACGAGTTTTGTGAATTTCGCCTTTAACTATCACAAGAGTCGCAACTTCAACTATATCCTCTCAGCTGCTGACAGGCTGAACAATACCTCGCAGAACAGGCAGTCCTTCCTGAAGGTAAAGGATGGTTGGACTTACGACATCTACGATAAAGATGGCAATGTATTACCGCCTAATTTCAATTCTCCATTTATACAATGCAATCAGCTTGATGCGCTCTATTCAGAAAACCTTCTCTATGACCCTAACCATGAGTATGTCTGGGATTTCTACGGAGCCAACGGATATGAGATGGATCGCCGTCACTGGGGCTATGTGGGCGACTATGACTTCAACCTCAGCGGCAACATCAACAATCGCGTCTATCTGGGCATGACTGTGGGCGTTCATGATGTACACTACAACCACATGAGTGAATACGTTGAGACATTTGATGAAGGTTCTCCCATCAAGGTTAGAGACGAGCGCAAAATCACAGGTGCAGGTGCCGACATCAAAGCTGGCGTCATCTTCCGCCCTGTGGAATATTCACCTCTCCGCATTGGCCTCTCGGTCACAACACCTACTTGGTATGACCTTACCACCAGCAACTATACTGTAATGAGTGATGCCGATGGTTTTGTTGATTCAAGGGACGAATACGACTTCAAGCTCTTCACGCCGTGGAAGTTTAATCTCAGTGTCGGCACAACTGTTGGAAATTACCTGGCCTTGGGTGCTGGTCTCGAATTTGAAAACTACGGCTCGCTGGACACGCGCTATAAGACAGATGAACACTATAACTACTGGCTTGACGACTATACAGTGCAGAGCGAGAGTGACACAGAGATGAACCGCCACACTACGGAGTCGCTCAAAGGTGTCACAACCCTGAAGCTGGGTGCCGAGTATAAGGCTGCACCAGAGGTGGCAGTACGTTTCGGCTACAACTATGTGTCGCCTATCTACAAGGAGAATGCGTTCAAAGATGGCACTTTGCCCTGCGAAGCCTCATTCATCAGCTCGGCTACCGACTGGACCAACTGGGAAGGAACACACCGTCTCACCTGTGGCGTGGGCATCCAGATCGACAATGTCAACCTGTCGGCCGCATATCAGTATTCTGTTCAAAACGGATGGTTCTCACCATTCAACAACTCAGCTCAGATCTTAAAGGATCACTATTATGATGGTAATCCAGATAACTATGCAGTCCGTTCTGTCAAGGTTGACAACAAGCGTCACCAGCTCCTCTTTACTGCCACAATAAACTTGTAAAAAATATCAATCCTGAATCCCCGCATCAGCATAGTGTTGGTACGGGGATTTTTTCAGTATTCATTCTGATAGATAATGAAGGAAAGCAAAGTCATATCAGCATTCTTGGCCCTATTCACGATGCTTGTGCCAGCCCCAATATGGGCAGATAATGCCAATGAAAAGGACTTCATGATTCTTGGTGGCGAGTTGAGTAACTCGGCAGCAACGTCAGTATATGATATCAACGAGGTGCTGCCTCGTATGAAGGCTTTGGGGCTGAACACGGTGTTGGTGCCAGTATATTGGGAGTTTTTAGAGCCTGTAGAGAATCAGATGGACTTCACGCTTGTAGACTGCATTATCGATGTGGCCCGTCAGCAGGGGCTGAAGATTGTGCCGCTGTGGTTTGGTGCGTGGAAGAACTCGATGTCGTGCTATGCTCCGGCGTGGCTCAAACGTGATGTGAAGCGCTTCCCAAGGGCCGTAACCAAAGAAGGGAAACCACTGGAGATAGCCTCATGTTTCAGCGATAATGTATTGCAGGCCGACCTGAAGGCCTTCTCTGCGCTGATGCGGCACATTGCCGAGAAAGACCCGCAGCGCGAGGTGGTCATCATGATGCAGATAGAGAACGAAATCGGAATGCTGGAGTCGGCACGCGACCACTCGCCGCTGGCTGTGAAAGCCTATCGTCAGCCCGTTCCACAAGCATTGCTTAAGGCTCTGGGGCTGAAAAAGAATGGCACCTGGAGTGAAGTATTCGGCACCGATGACTATGCCGACGAGAAGTTCATGGCCTGGCACTATGCCTGCTATGTGGAGCATCTTGCAAAGGCAGCCCGCCAGATTCACGACATGCCGCTCTATGTGAATGCTGCGATGAACAGTCGCGGTCGCAAGCCTGGCGAATATCCATCGGCAGGACCGTTGGCGCATCTGGCAGATATCTGGAAGGCTGGTGCGCCCAGCATCGACATCCTCGCCCCCGACATCTATGATACAGGTTTTAAATTGTGGGCTTCGCAGTACGCGATGCCTTTACGACCACAAGACGGGGGCAAGTTGAAGAACCGTCTCTTCATTCCTGAGAGCCGTTGTTGCGAAAATAGCGGCGTTCGTGCCCTCTATGCCTTTGGCGAGCATCAGGCCCTCGGCTTCTCGCCCTTTGCCATCGACCAGACCACGCCTGCCGAGGCTGCCTCGGTGACCAATGCCTATCACTTGCTGCGTCAGGTCTATTCTCTCACCCATCACCCATCACCCATCATCCATCTT
>JAILAA010000206.1 GCA_024681875.1 Prevotella sp. | reverse complement strand
GTCTTGCAGGCCTGCACGGCTGCGGCGCACGGCATCGCTGACGGCATTGATGGCCTCGTCCTGACCGATGACGCGCTTGTGCAGCTCCTGCTCCAGATGGAGCAGCTTTTCGCGTTCGCTCTGCATCATGCGGCTGACGGGTATTCCCGTCCAGCGGCTGACCACCTCGGCAATGTCATCGGCGGTGACGGCCCCTTCCAAGCCTCCTCGGGGCGAGGCTTTCAGCTGCGTCTGTAATTCATTCAGCTCATCTTGTTTCTGCTTCAACAGCCCGTAGCGAATCTCAGCCACGCGTCCGTAGTTGCCTTCCCGCTCAGCTTTCTCAGCCTCAAAGCGCAGTTGCTCCATCTGCTCTTTCACCTGCTGGAACTTGTCCGACAGGCCTTTCTCGCTTTCCCATTGGGCACGCATCTGGGCCTCCTGCTCTTTAAGTTCGGAAATATCCTTGTCCATCTGCTGCAGTTTCTGTACCGAAGTATTCGTAGCGCCCTCAGCAGCTGAATGAGGAGCTACTTCCCGTTTGATGCTTTCCCTCTCAATCTCCAGCTGTGCACGCTTACGTATGATTTCATCCAGTTCCTCCGGCACCGAGTCACGCTCCATGCGCAGTTTGGCGGCGGCCTCGTCCATCAGGTCGATGGCCTTGTCGGGCAGGAATCGCTCGGTGATATAGCGCTCCGAGAGCTGGACGGCGGCGATGCAGGCATCATCCTGTATGCGCACCTTATGGTGATTCTCGTAACGTTCCTTCAGTCCTCGCAGGATGGAGATGGCCGACAGCTCGTCGGGCTCGTCGACCATGACCGTCTGGAAACGGCGCTCCAGGGCCTTGTCCTTCTCGAAATACTTCTGGTATTCGTTCAGCGTCGTAGCACCGATGGCACGTAGCTCACCTCGTGCCAATGCAGGCTTCAGGATGTTGGCGGCGTCCATGGCGCCCTCTCCCCCACCCGCTCCTACGAGTGTGTGAATCTCGTCGATGAAGAGGATGATGCGGCCGTCGCTGCGCGTCACCTCGCCGATGACGCTCTTGAGGCGTTCCTCGAACTCGCCCTTGTACTTAGCGCCAGCCACCAGCGCACCCATGTCGAGCGAATAGACCTGCTTGTCCTTCAGGTTCTCGGGCACGTCGCCGCGGACGATACGCCCTGCCAGGCCCTCGACGATGGCGGTCTTACCCGTGCCAGGCTCGCCGATGAGGATGGGGTTGTTCTTCGTCCTACGCGACAGGATCTGCAGCAGACGGCGAATCTCATCGTCACGGCCGATGACGGGGTCGAGCTTGCCAGCCCGCGCCATACTGACCAGGTTCTTGGCGTATTTCTCCAGCGACTGATAGTTGTTGTCGGCGCTCTGGCTCTGCACCTTCTGGCCCTGACGCAGTTCGAGCACGGCCTGCTTCAGGTCTTTCTGATTGACGCCTGCATCCTTCAGGATACGGCTCACGGTCGAGTTCACTTCAAGTAGAGCCAACAGGATTGGCTCCACGCTGACGAACTCGTCGCCCAGCTGCTGGGAGATTTCCTGCGCCTTCATCAGCACCTTGTTGCTGTCGCTGGAGAGGTAGGGCTCGCCTCCCTGCACACGGGCCAGATGCTGCATATCCTGCTGGCAGAGCATCTGAATCTGCCCCATGTTTGCGCCCAGTTTCTGGAAGACGAAGCCCACCACGTCGCGGGCCTTATCAATCAGGGCCAGCATCAGGTGCACGGGCTCAATGCTCTGCTGGCCGTTTTGCTGCGCCAGGAAGACGGCCTGTTGCACGGTCTCCTGCGCCTTGATGGTAAATTTGTCGAGTGTCATATTTTCTCCTTTCTTTAATAATTATTTCCACTACCCTATCAGCAACAAACGATATGCCGCCACTCCCGCGAAAGGCATTCCGACAGGCCCAAATGACAAAATGGCAGTCGCCTATTCACTCAACGCCCCATGATGACGGCGTGTTCATTTTGAAGCCAGAGAAAGCCCTCTGTGACAAAATGTCATACCTCTGGAACAACTTCCCGACAGGCGAAAGCAGGCAAACAATCGTTAAAGTTTCATATAATTCTCATGCGCGCGAACTGTTATTAAATAAAAAAAGCTATCTTTGCATGATGCAAAACCCATAACAGTATTGCAAAATGAGAAAAACCTTTCTAATTGCTACTATAGCCTTATTCTTCACAACCATGTTGAACGCCCAGACATACAGCACCCTGTGGAAACAGGTGAAGGACGCCCAGGACAACGACCTGCCGAAGACGGAGCAGGAAGTGCTGGGCAAGATTGTGACGAAAGCCGAGAAGGAGAAGGCCTACGGCCAGCTGCTAAAGGCTGAGCTGCAGCGTGCTAAGTCGCAATGCGAGGTGGCACCCGACTCGCTCAAACCCGTCGTGGAACAGCTGCAAGAGCGTGCCGCACAGGCCGAGAACAACCACGTGCTGCAAGCCATCTACCACACCGTTTTAGGCTACATCTACATCAACAACAGATGGCTGGACGAACTGCGCCACGAGCAGATAGGCCAGGAATACTATGAGAAGGCTGTGGCCTATCCCGACGAGCTTGCCCAGGTGAAGGCCACCGGCTTCGAGCCATTCGTCATCAAAGGCGAGCACAGCCGCTACTTCGGCAACGACTTGCTGAGCGTCATCGGTCTGATGACCAACCATCCACGTCTGCTTCACGACTACTACGTGAAGGCAGGAAACCGCCAAGCGGCACTCATTGCCAGCGACTGGATGCTCAGCAACGAAAAGACGGAAGACATCGAGCAGGAGCCGCTGAACAAATCGAAGTACATTCAGCGCCTCGACTCGCTCATAGCGGAATATCAGGACCTGCCCGAGTGTGGCGAGCTGGCCATCACGCGCTACGACTACATGGAAGACCACACTGACGCCACTGCCGAGCAGAAATGGCAGTACATCAACATGGCCCTTGAGCGCTGGGGATCGTGGCAGCGCATGAACTACCTGCGTAACCGTCAGCACGACCTTGTCGAACTGCAATACAATGCTCATGTAGAGAAATACGTTCATATCCCGCAACGTGCACAGAACATCGAGCTGACCAATCTGCGCGGCATCAGCCAACTGACGGTACGCGTATATAAAGTAGATGTCGACGGCACGACGGAGCTCAATCCCTCCAACCCCGACCACTACAAGAAGCTGAAGCCGCTGCTGCACGCCCTGCCCGAGAAGACGGTGACAAAGAAATTCGATGCCCATCCCGAATATGAAATCTTCGAGGACTCGATGCTCTTGGGCGGTCTGCCCGTGGGCGTGTATATGCTGGAGTTTGAGAGTCTGCCCGCCACACGCATCTCGCGCAGCCTCTACTTCGTCAGCGACCTGCGCGTACTGTCACTGACAGCCCCCTCCAACCGCCCCCATATGGGGGAGGCTGCTCCGGAAGAAATGCCGAAACGCATCGTCGTGGTGAATGCCACCACCGGCCAGCCCGTGAAGAACGCCAGTGTAGAAGTGCGCTGGGGGTGGGGCCAGAAGGCAGGCAAGGCTACGCTGAAGACCGACAGCAAAGGCGAATGTATGCTGCAGCCTGAGAAAGACGCCTCCAGATTCCGTATGCGGGCATACACCCCGACCGACAACGCCTGTCCTGAGATGGACGACTGGGGACGCTACCACTATAATGAGGTGAACGAGGAAAACCAGATAGACATCTTCACCGACCGCAGCATCTATCGCCCGGGACAGACGGTGCACGCTGCCGTCATCCTCTACCGCAACTTCGCAGGCAACGACAACCGCGCACTGGCCAATGAAGAGCTGACCATCCGCCTAAAGGATGCCAACTATGAGACGGTGGAGGAGAAGACCGTCACCACCGACGAGTTCGGCACGGCCTCCACATCGTTCACGCTGCCCTCGCAGGGCCTGACGGGACAGTTCACTATCAATGTCAGACAAGAGCAGCACAGCATCCGTGTGGAGGAATACAAGCGGCCCACCTTCGAGGTAGACATACCCCGCGTGACGCAGGACTATGCGGCGGGCGACACCGTCGAGGCCACAGGCCATGTGCGCAGCTATGCCGGTGTGCCCGTACAAGGCGCTACTGTGAAATACAAGGTGGTGCGCCGCATGGCCTTCTGGTGGATGAGCTACTCGCGCTACTGGCAGCGTGGCTACTTCGGCACGGGCAGCGACGATGAGCTGATGGCCGAGGGCGAGACCACAACCGACGATAAGGGCCAGTTCAAGGCCGACATCCCCCTCGTGGTGCCGCAGACGCAGCATCCCATGTTCTACAACTTCGTCATCACTGCCGACGTCACCGACCAGGCCGGCGAGACGCATCAGGGCACGATGTCGGTGCCTCTGGGCAACAGGAAGACGGCTTTCAATGTCTCACTGCCTGAAAAGGTGCTGAATGAAGACAAAACGAAGATAACCTTCCACCTGCAGAACGCAGGCGGCGCCGACCTGGAGGCACAAGTGCGCTATCGCTTTGACAACGGCAGCTGGCAGGAAGTCAAGACCAATAACCTCGTCGTCGTACCGTCCCTCAAGAGCGGACTGCACACCCTCTCGGCCATCTGCCAGGAGGACACCATCAAGCAGGAATTCATCGTCTTCTCGCTCAACGACAAGCGACCTGTCACCGAGACACACAAATGGTTCTACACCAGCCACGAGCAGTTCCCCAACGACGGCAAGCCCGTCACCGTGCAGGTGGGTTCGTCTGACAAAGACGTGCACGTGGTGTACGCCATCTTCAGCGGCAACAAGCTCATCGAGAGCGGCAGGGACGACATCAGCAACGAACTGATTAACCGTAAGTTCACCTATAAAGAAGAATACGGGCACGGCCTGCTGCTCACCTATGCATGGGTGAAGGACGGCGAATACTACACCTATCACACCACCATCAAAGAGCCGCTGCCCGACAAACGTCTGAGCGTGAAGTGGAAGACATTCCGCAACCGTCTCACACCCGGACAGCAGGAGGAATGGACGCTTACCATAACCGGCCCCGAAGGAGGGAAGCTGGAGGGGGCAGCCCAGCTGATGGCCACGCTCTACGACAAGAGCCTCGACCAGCTCTACGGCCACTCATGGAGTCTGCAACCCCCCACCCGACTGAACTATGTATACACTTCATGGGGGCAGGCACAATGGGGGACTATCAATGCCTACGGCTCCAAGACATTGCCTTCACTGAGTGTTCCCTTGCTGCACTACAACCATTTCGACTACGACGTATTCCCAGAATACCATTATTACTTGCGCCATCGCGGTCCACTGCGCATGATGAGAAAGGACAATGCGATGGCAGACGGGGAAGAGGTGCTCTATGCCGCAGCACAGGAGGAGATGGAGGCCGATGAAAGCTATGATTTGGCCGAAGTCCCAATGGCTTCCCAGAAGGCGAGTCATACAGGTGGTTCTGTAGAAAAGAACGAGGAAGAGCCGAAGCAGGCCGAGATGCAGATGCGCGAGAACCTGCAGGAGACGGCGTTCTTCATGCCGCAGCTCGTCACCGATGCCACCGGCACCGTGTCGATGAAGTTCACACTGCCTGAAAGCCTCACTACCTGGCGCTTCATGGGCATCGCCCACACCAAGGACATGATGTACGGACAGATCAGCGACGAAGCCGTAGCCCGCAAGGACGTGATGATTCAGCCCAACATACCGCGTTTCCTGCGCCAGGACGACGAGGGCACCATCAGCGCCCGCGTGATGAACATGAGCGACAAGCCCGTCGAAGGCACCGCCATGCTGCAGCTACTCGACCCCGAGACCGAGGCCGTCGTCTACGAGCAGAAACAGCAGGTCAGCATTGCCGACAGCTCGACTACAGCCGTCACCTTCAACATTGCTCCCTCCACCTTCCACCCTCAACCCTCCACCCTCCTCATTGCCCGCGTCAGCATCAGCACGCCTAAGCACAGCGACGGTGAGCAGCACTACCTGCCCATACTGCCCTCAACGGAGCGCGTTACCGTCACCGTTCCCTTCACCCAGAACGGACCTGGGACGAAAGAGGTTGACCTCACGAAGATCATTTCTCCATCCACCCTCCACACGTCACCCTCCACCACACTCACCGTCGAGTACACCAACAACCCTGCCTGGCTGATGATTCAGGCACTGCCCGCTGTCGGTCATCCACTTGACGACTGCGCTATGTGTCAGGCTACGTCATACTATGCCAACGCCATCGGCCGACATATCCTGGCGCAGAATCCTACAGCAAAGAACGTCTTCGAACAGTGGAAACGTGAGACGACCCAACTCACCTCGCTCAACTCCCAGCTCCAGAAGAACGAGGAGCTGAAAGACCTGCTGCTCAACGAGACGCCGTGGGTGATGGACGCCAACCGCGAACAGGAGCAGAAACAGCAGCTCGGTGTCTTCTTCGACAAGAATGCTATTGACATGCGCCTTAGCTCGGCTATGAAGAAACTGAACGGACTCCAGAACGACAATGGCTCGTGGAGCTGGTGGCCCGGCATGAACGGCTCGCCTCTCATCACCACTTCAGTAACTGAGATGCTGGTGCGTCTGAACCAAATGACGGAGCAGCAGGACGAGACGGAAGAGATGCTCGACAACGCTTTCACATTCCTGGGCAACAACATCGTGGAATTAGTAAAAGAGATGAAGAAGGAAGAAAGGAAGGGACACAAGCAGACCTTCCCCAACTTCCGCGCCTTGCAGTGGCTCTACATCTGCGCCATCGATGGACGTGAGCTGCCCAAGGATGTGGCCGACGCCAACGCCTATCTGACAAATCTTCTGAAGAAGGAGACGAAGAATCAGACCATCTATGAGAAGGCACTCTCGGCCATCATCCTCAAGAACAAGACCTACGTGAAGAGCCTGAAAGAGTGGACGGTCTACCGCGAGGATATGGGCCGCTATTACGACACCCAGCGTGCCGGATACTCGTGGCGCGACTACAAGATGCCTACGCAGGTGGCCGCCATAGAGGCAATGAAGCTATTGACGCCCAACGATACCATCACCATCACGGAGATGCAGCGCTGGCTCCTGCAGCAGAAGCGCACGCAGGCCTGGGATACGCCGCTGAACAGCGTCGACGCCATCTATGCCTTCCTCAACGGTAACTCACAGGCGCTGGCACCACAGGAAAAAACCGAGCTGTGCATTGACGACAAGCCTCTTGACACCAGCGACGCCACCGCAGGCATCGGATACGTGAAAACCACCATTCCCCTCCTTCCGGAAGGAGGGGCCAGGGGTGGTAGCGATTTCCCCTCGACCTTCACCGCCAAGAAGACATCGACAGGCACATCATGGGGCGCCGTCTATGCTCAGTTCACACAGCCCACTCGCGACATCGCCGACCAAACCAGCGGCATCAGCGTGAAACGCGAATTGTACACGGCAGGTAATCTCTCACCCCTCACCTCTCAACACTCACCCCTAAAAGAAGGCGACAAAGTCACCGTGCGCATCACCATCGAGGCCGACCGCGACTATGACTTCGTACAGCTGACCGACAAGCGCGCTGCCTGCATGGAGCCCGTGAAGCAGCTGAGCGGCTATAATTGGCGCGAGGGCTACTACTGCACGCCGAAGGACTATGCCACCAGCTATTTCTTCGACCTCCTGCCGAAAGGCCGCCACATCATCGAGACCGAATACTACATCGACCGCACAGGAACCTACGAGACTGGCACCTGCACCGTGCAGTGCGCCTACTCGCCCGAGTTCCACGGAACAACAAAGTCCATTTCAATCCAAGTCAAAGATAAAGAATAGACAATGATAAAGCTAAAGACTTTTGCCATCCTGCTTGCTATGCTACCCGCCACTATGATGGCGCAGAAGCTGAGTATCAACAAAACAACCATCGACGTAGGCAAGACCGGCTTCGAAGTGCCCGTCACCGCCACCTTCGAGCTGCGCAACAAAAGCCTGAAGACGATGACCATCCAGCGTTTAGAGACAGACTGCGGATGCACCACCGTCGACGGTCCGAAAACTGTGGGTGCCGGCGAGCGCTTCACCATCTCGCTGACCTACGACGCCAAGCTGTTGGGACATTTCACCAAGCAGGTGGCGCTCTACAGCAATGCCACGCGCGAACCCGTCTATCTCAAGATGAAGGGTGTGGTACTGGAAGACGTCGTCGACTATTCCAACCGCTACCCCTACGACATGAACGGTCTGCTGAGCTCGTTGAACAATGTAGAGTTCGACGATGTGAAGAAAGGACAGACGCGCGAGATAGAGATCAACCTGCTGAACAACACAGAGGAGAACATGACGCCCAACGTCCTGCACATGCCCACGTGGCTGCACGCCTTAGCCATGCCTGAGACCTTGGAGCCCAACCGCAGCGGCAAAATCGTCCTAACGCTGAACTCGGAGGAGGTGCACCATTACGGGCTGACGCAGGTGAGCGTCTATCTGGCCAAACGCATCGGTGAGCGCATCAGCGATGAGACGGAGATTCCCGTCAGCGTCGTCCTGTTGCCTGAGGCCAACTACGAAGGACAGAACAGTCAGGAAACGCCACAACTGCACTTATCTGCCGAGGAACTCAGCCTCGATGCACACCACAAGAACGGCACCATCATCCTGTCGAACAAAGGCAAGAGTGCACTGAAAATCACCTCCTTGCAGATGTTCACTGGCGGTGTCAAGGTGAAGCTGCCAAAGAGCGAGCTACAGCCTGGCGAGTCGACGAAGCTGCGTGTCAGCATCGTGCCGACACAGATTAAGAAAGCGCGTTCGCAACCCCGTATCCTGATGATCACCAACGACCCTGAGAAATCAAAAGTAGTCATTACTATCAACGTAGAGTAAATGGAACATCCTGAGAATAGCGCAGAATTTGCCGGTTTGCAAGTGAACAGCGGCGTAGAACAACAATCTATCATCAACCCCTACCTGAAGCGTGGGCGTTTCCGCCGACGTGAGTTGAGTGCCGCCGACATGGTGGAAGGCATCCTGAAGGGCGACATCACCATCCTCTCGCAAGCAGTCACCTTGATTGAGAGCGTCAACCCTGACCATCAGGCCAAGGCGCAGGAGGTCATAGAAAAGTGTCTGCCCTACAGCGGCAAGAGCGTGCGAGTAGGCATCAGCGGCGTACCGGGCGCAGGCAAATCGACCAGCATTGACGAGTTCGGCATACATCTTTTGAAAGAGAAGGGCGGCCGCTTGGCCGTGCTCGCCATCGACCCTTCCTCAGAGCGCTCGAAAGGTAGCATCCTGGGCGACAAGACACGCATGGAGAAGCTGGCCGTGCATCCCGATTCGTTCATCCGACCTAGCCCGTCGGCCGGCTCTCTCGGCGGTGTGGCCCGCAAGACCCGCGAGACCATCATCCTCTGCGAGGCTGCTGGCTTCGACAAGATTTTCGTGGAGACGGTGGGCGTGGGACAGAGCGAGACGGCTTGCCACTCGATGGTCGACTTCTTCCTGCTCATCCAGGTGGCAGGCACGGGCGACGAGTTGCAGGGCATCAAACGCGGCATCATGGAGATCTCTGACGGCATTGTCATCAACAAGTGCGACGGCGACAACGTAGACCGCTGCCACATGGCCGCCACCAATTTCCGCAACGCACTGCACTTCTTCCCCATGCCCGAGAGCGGCTGGACGCCGAAAGTGCTGTGCTACTCAGGCTTCTACGGCATAGGCATCAAGGAGGTGTGGGACATGATTTACGAATACTTCGACTTCGTCAAGGCCAACGGCTACTTCGACTACCGCCGCAATGAGCAGGCCAAATACTGGATGTACGAGAGCATCAACGAGCACCTGCGCCTCAATTTCTACAACAATCCCGCCATCCAGCAGCAGCTTCAGCAAGCCGAGCAAAGCGTCCTCATGGGACAGAAGACCAGCTTCGTGGCTGCCCAGAACCTGCTCGACCTCTACTATCAAAACCTGTAAGCCTCAATAGCCCCATCAATTATGCTCCAAATTGAAATCGACAACGGCAGCGGCTTCTGCTTTGGCGTCACCACAGCCATCAAGAAAGCCGAAGAGGAACTGGCCATGGACGGGACACTGTACTGTCTGGGCGACATCGTTCACAACGGCATGGAATGCGAGCGTCTCAGAGAGATGGGGCTTGTCACCATCAACCATGAGGAGATGGCACAGCTGCACAACGTGAAGGTGCTGTTGCGTGCACACGGCGAGCCGCCTGAGACCTACGAGCTGGCGCGCCGCAACAACATTGAGATTATCGACGCCACTTGCCCTGTGGTGCTGAAGCTGCAGCAGCGCATCAAAGAAAGATGGAAGGTGGAAGGTGGAGACCATCCTCAGATAGTCATCTTCGGCAAGCGCGGCCATGCCGAGGTCCTGGGTCTGGTGGGGCAGACCGACGGCAACGCTATTGTCATAGAGAGCTTCGAAGAAGTGAAGAAACTCGACTTCAAACACGACATCTACCTCTTTTCCCAAACGACGAAAAGCCTGGACGAATTTCACCGCATCACCGAATACATCCAAAGCCATATCGTTCCCACAGCAACGTTCAAGAGCTTCGACACCATCTGTCGTTCCGTAGCCAACCGTATGCCGAACATCACCGAGTTTGCTGCACGCCACGACCTCATCCTCTTTGTCTGCGGACGCAAGAGCAGCAACGGTAAAGTGCTCTTCAGCGAGTGTCACCGTGTAAACCCTAACAGCTACCTCATTGAAGGCCCCGAGGAAATCGATGCGGCATGGCTGAAAGGAATCTGCACGGTAGGCATCTGTGGTGCTACCAGCACGCCCAAATGGCTGATGGAACAGTGTCGTGATGCCATCTTGTCAACCTTTAATCAATTACCAATAACTAATAATCAGTAGTATGAACAAATTAACCATTTCTTTTTTCCTGCTATTCTCAGTATGCCTTGGAATTAAAGCACAGTATGACATCATCCCGATGCCACAGACCATCAGCCTCGACAAGAAAGGTCGTACACTGAACGTTAATTCCACTACTACCATCGTAGACAGGATCAATGCCAACATCGCCAACCCCGAGGGCTGGCGCATTACCGTCGACAAGAAAGGTATCACCGTCGAGGGCAGCACCGAGGCCGGCATCTTCTACGGACACCAAGCCTTGCGGCAAATCATGGCCGACAAGCCCACATCCCTACCCTTCGCCACGATAGAAAGCAGCCCGCGCTTTGCCTACCGCGGTATGCATCTCGACATCTGCCGTCATTATTTCCCAAAGGAGGTGGTGAAGCAGTACATTGACATGCTCGCATTGCATGGCATGAACACTTTCCACTGGCACCTCACCGACGACCAGGGCTGGCGCATTGAAATCAAGAAATGGCCCAAGCTTACCGAGGTGGGCGGCTGGAGAGAGCGCACCGTCATAGGCCGCAACATGGGACTCTACGACCACACGCGGCATGGCGGCTACTACACGCAGGACGACATCCGCGAGGTGGTTGCGTACGCTGCCGAGCGACATATCACTATCATCCCAGAGATTGACATGCCTGGCCACATGGTAGCTGCCGTCACGGCCTATCCTGAGCTGGGCTGCACAGGAGGTCCCTACGAGGTGTGGCCCGACTGGGGCGTCAGCGATGACATCCTCTGCGGTGGCAATCCGAAGGTCTATCAGTTCCTCACCGATGTCATTGACGAGCTGACACAGCTCTTCCCCTCTACCATCATCCATTTAGGCGGCGACGAGGCTCCAAAGGTGCGCTGGAAGAACTGCCCTCGCTGTCAGCAGAAGATACGCGAGTTAGGGCTGAACAACGAGGACCAGTTGCAAGGCTACATGGTGCGTGAGATGGAGAAGGTGCTGGCTGCCAAGGGACGCCGCGTGATGGGCTGGGACGAGATTATGTATTGCGATGTGCCCCACACTGCCATCATTATGAACTGGCGCGACTGGAAAGGTGTCGATGACCCCGCCAAACTCGGCTTCGACGTGGTACGCACGCCCAACTCCACGCTCTACTTCGACTTTTACCAGATTCCCTCCACCGAGTGGACAAACACAACGCTCATCGGTGGCTACACTCCATTGAAGAAAGTCTACGATTATGAGCCATCTCCTGACACACTGACCGACGAGGAACGGGCGCACGTCATCGGCGTGCAGGCCAACCTATGGACGGAATATATCGGTGCTCAGGATCTGATTGAATATCAGGTACTGCCGCGCATGGCCGCCTTGGCCGAGGTGCAGTGGACTAACCCCGCGCAGAAAGACTATGACGGTTTCCTCCGCCGTCTGTCGCGCCTGCTCACCATCTACGAACAGCAAGGCTGGCGCTATTGCCGCAGTGACTTACCGAAGTGAGGAACAGAAAGAAATGAGGCGACTGCTATACATTCTATTATATATAGCACTGGCGGCGATGTCCGTCCAGGCACAGTCAGGGCAGCGTGGAAAGCTGTCACCATGGTTGCGCCACCTGACGAGGCAGCCTGCGCCGGTGCGTCAAACCAAAAATGTATCCGCCACCAACGAAACCGGACGTAAGGTCATTGCCTTTGTGCGTCTCACTGCCGATGACGACAATGTCTTGTCTGAGCACGGCTGCCGCAGCCTGGCACACTTCGGCGACCTGCACATTGCCGCTATACCCATAGCGCGACTGTCGGCGATGTGTGCCGACAGCCGCGTTCTGCGCATCGAGGCTTCACCCGCAGGGCATGTGCTGACCGACTCGATGGCTGTCCATATTAACGCTTCCCCTGCCTATGAAGGCACCGGACTGCCACAGGCCTACAGCGGCCAGGGCGTGGTGATGGGCGTCATGGATATAGGTTTCGACCTGACACATCCGAATTTCTTCAGCACCGACACTACGAATTACCGCATCCGTCGCTTCTGGGACATGCTGTCGGCAGACACCGTGGGCAGTGTCTTTCCCGTAGGACGCGACTACACGACACGCGACGAGCTGCTGGCCTTAGGTCACGCCCGCGACGGCCTTGACTTCGACCACGGCACACACACTTTGGGCATCGCCGCGGGAAGCGGCTACAACACTCGATACCGCGGCATAGCGCCCGATGCCGACATCTGCCTTGTGGCCAATGCCGTCAGCGACGACCTGAAATACATCGATTCAGCCGATGTCTACAAATACACCTACGCCACCGATGCCCTTGGATTCAAATACCTTTTCGACTATGCCGAATCTGTAGGCAAGCCATGCGTAGCCTCCTTCAGCGAAGGCAGTCCGCAGGACTTCTACGGCTACGACCAACTCTACTATGCCTTCCTCGACAGCCTCTGCGGGCCGGGACGCATCATTGTAGCCGCCTCCGGAAACGACGGTTACAAGGGTAACTACGTGTATAAGCCACGCGGCAGGGAGTGCGCCGGTACTTTTCTGCGCACCAGTGGCGACACGACGATGACAGTGGTGATGAAGTCGCGTGACGACTTCAGCCTGCGCCTTGTGGCCTACGCCAACAGATACGACACGCTGACGGTGGACATTCGGCAGGTTTTGGCGAGTGAGGATTCTGTGCTGACGATTAACACGCCCTATTATCAGGCGCTGTTCGAGGTTTATCCCTCAAGCTACGATGCCGACGAGACCTGCCTCGACCTGACACTGACATCCAGCCACAGCATCGGATACAACCCGCGACTGTCGATAGAGCTGCTGGGCGAAGACGCTGATGTGGAGATGTGGCGCGTAGGAGGCAATTTCAACGTCTATTCTCCCAACCCCTCGCTCAACGATGCGCAGAGCAGCCACTTCGTCCTGTCACCAGGCAGCGCGCCCTGCGTCATCGCAGTCGGCTCCACATCCTACCGCGATAGCATCGTCAACCTATCAGGCGACACACTGGTGTCGCACTACGGCACTGATGGGCGTCGCGCGGAGTTCTCGTCCATGGGGCCGACCTTCGACAACCGCGTCAAACCCGACTGCGTATCGCCGGGCAACTGCATCATATCATCCTATAGCAGTTACCGCATGGAGGAACATCCTGACAATATCAAGATGCACACACAGCATTTCCCCTTCAACGGGCGCACCTATGCATGGGGCACGAACTCAGGCACTTCAATGTCGACGCCTGCCGTCGCTGGCGCTATAGCGCTCTGGCTTGAAGCAAAACCTACGCTGACACCCGACGACATAAAGGCACTGTTGCAACGCACATGCAGGCATTACGACGAAACACTTCCCTACCCCAACAATCTTTACGGCTACGGAGAGGTTGACGTCTACGCCGGATTGCTTGACATTCTCGGTCTTTCCGGCATCCGCGACATCGCACGGCCACACACCACAGCACGCATCACCATTAGCGCCGGCACCATGCACATCGTCCTGCCGGAAGCCGCTGCCAGCGACACAGTCATGCGCCTCTACGACCTTGGCGGACGGCCAGTCTTCAGCACCATTCTCAGCCGCGGCTGCCAGTCGTATACTCTCGCCCTGCCGTCATTGTCGCCTGGCATCTATGCAGTCTGTCTCGGTGCGACGTCGACACTCATCAGGGTTTTATAAAACCAACTAATTTCTCCAGATGAGAAAATTCTGCGAAGAAAAAAGTAGGAATCAGAAAAAATAATCGTAACTTTGCAGCCCGAAAACCAAACGCTATTTCGTATTGTATCAGATGAATATCGAGACATTGATAAGTCAGGCCGCAGGCGAGGCCGTGAAGGCTCTCTACGGCATAGAGGCCACAGAAAAAATGCTGCAGCTGCAAAAGACGCGCAGCGAGTTTGAGGGCAACCTGACCCTCGTGGTGTTTCCCTTTGTAAAGGCTGCGAAGAAAAGCCCTGAACAGACAGGACAGGAAATTGGCCAGTATCTGGTGGACAACTGTCCGGCTGTAGAGAAGTTCAACGTTGTAAAAGGCTTTTTAAACCTCAGCGTGGGACAGGGAGCCTGGCTGCAGCTGCTCAGTACCATCGACAAAGATGATCAATTCGGCACGAAGCAGGCTACAGACGACTCGCCCCTCGTGATGATAGAATACTCATCGCCCAACACCAACAAGCCCTTGCACCTCGGTCATGTACGCAACAACCTGTTGGGCTGGTCGCTGGCCAAGATAATGGAGGCCAACGGCAACAAGGTGGTAAAGACAAACATCGTCAACGACCGCGGCATACACATCTGTAAGTCGATGCTTGCCTGGCTGAAATACGGCAACGGTGAGACTCCCGAGACAAGCGGCAAGAAGGGCGACCACCTCATCGGCGACTACTACGTGGCCTTCGACAAGCACTACCGCGAGGAAATCAAGGAGCTCGTGGCACAGGGCATGGACGAGGAGAAAGCCAAGCAGGAAGCGCCGCTCATCAAGGAGGCGCACGAGATGCTGGTGAAGTGGGAACAGAACGACCCCGAGGTGCGTGCCCTGTGGGAGAAGATGAACAACTGGGTATATGCCGGTTTCGACGAGACGTACAAGAAGATGGGCGTAGGCTTTGACAAGATTTACTATGAGAGCCAGACTTACCTGCGCGGCAAGGCGAAGGTGGAGGAGGGCTTGCAGAAGGGCCTTTTCTTCCGCAAGGACGACGGCTCGGTGTGGGCCGACCTTACCGATGCAGGCCTTGACCAGAAGCTGCTGCTCAGAAGCGACGGCACCAGCGTCTACATGACGCAGGACATCGGCACGGCTGAGATGCGCTTCCAGGACTATCCCATCGACAAGATGATCTACGTCGTAGGCAATGAGCAGAACTATCACTTCCAAGTGCTTTCGCTGCTGCTTGACCGTCTGGGCTTCAAGTGGGGCAAGGATCTGGTGCACTTCAGCTACGGCATGGTGGAGCTGCCCAACGGCAAGATGAAAAGCCGCGAGGGCACTGTCGTCGATGCCGACGACCTGATGGAGCTGATGGTCGAGGATGCCTACAAGACCTCAATGGAGCTGGGTAAGTTCGACGATATGACCGAGGAGGAGCGCCGCGAAATTTCCCGCATCGTCGGCATGGGCGCGCTGAAATATTTTATTCTGAAGGTCGATGCCTGCAAGAACATGCTGTTCAATCCAGAGGAAAGTATCGACTTCAACGGTAATACCGGGCCTTTCATCCAGTACACCTATGCCCGTATTCGCTCGATTCTGCGCAAGGCTGAAGGTCAGAACATTTCTCTCACCTCTCACCTCTCACCACTCACCACTAAGGAAGTCGAGCTCATCCAGAAGATGAACGAATTTGGCGCTGCCGTTGAGCAGGCTGGAAAAGACTATTCACCCTCAGGCATTGCTAACTACTGCTATGAGCTGACGAAGGTCTTCAACCAGTTCTACCACGACTACTCCATCCTCAATGAGCCCGACGAGCAGAAGAAGGCTGTGCGCCTGATGCTGGCCAGGAACGTCGCTAAGATTATCAAGAGCGGCATGAGCCTCCTTGGCATCGAGGTGCCCGAGCGCATGTAGCCCAGTATGTTGCGATGTCATCGCAACAAACACTACGACAATGACCCAGAATCCTCCCGACTACAGACATGACACCGTGCTGCCGCTTCCTCTGGAAGTGACAGCCGATGCATGGGCTGTGGATGCCAGCTGCCCCGGCAACCCTGGGCCGATGGAGTATCAGGCCATCGACCTGGCCACGGGTGCCCGTGTGTTTCATTTCGGCCCGATGAAAGGTACGAACAACATTGGCGAATTTCTCGCCATTGTACATGCCCTCGCCCTCTGCTGGCAGCAGGGGTTGCACAACAAGACAATTTATTCTGACAGCTACAACGCCATATTGTGGGTGAGGAAGCGGCAGTGTAAGACCAAGCTGGAACGCACACCAGAAACCGAACAGCTATATAGTATTATTGTTCGCGCGGAAAATTGGCTACGGACCCACAACTACCGTAATCCTATTGTGAAGTGGGAAACGGCTAAGTGGGGCGAGGTGCCTGCCGACTTCGGCCGCAAATAACAATCCTACTATCTTTTGTTATCTTTACTCAATTGACATTTCCGGAATGTCGTGATAGTGTTCACGTCATAGTTGACAGTATCTGTCACGACTACATTTGCCGGCAGATGCGGTGCACGGGTGCCGCCGGTTACTGTCAGCATAGTGTTCGTCTCCACGCGTATCTCGTCCCACAGATCCTGAGCCAGGAACGAGTCAAGCGTCTTGCGCCCACCCTCGACGATGAGCGACTGAATGTTGTGGTGATACAGGCTCTCGAGGTTGAGCGGATGCTGACGGTCGATGACAAGACGCTTTGGCGACGGGCCTACCCAATGGCGCACAGTGAGCTGTGGATGCTCCCTCTCCTCTGTCACGCGGCCCACAAGAATGGCATCTTCCTCTGCCCGTAGTTTGTGGCTGAGCATCTGGGTAAATGGCGACGATATGCTAAGGGCATGACCGTTGTCGTCGATAAATCCGTTAGCCGTTTGTGCCCACTTCAGTATGATATACGGACGGTGCAGACGATGGAAAGTAAAGAAGCGGCGGTTCAGTTCACGGCACTCTTCTTCAAGCACCCCCACGGTAACGTCGATGCCGGCATCCTGCAACTTTTTGATGCCACGTCCCTGTACCTCGGCAAACTCGTCGATACAGCCCACCACAACACGTTTCAGCCCTTTCTTAATGATCAGATCGGCACAAGGCGGCGTCTTGCCATAATGTGAGCAGGGCTCCAACGACACATACATCGTGGCCTCCCTCAGCAGCGCTTCATCCTCGGCCTTCACGCTGGCAAAGGCGTTCACTTCGGCATGACCCTCGCCGCAACGGGCGTGGTATCCTTCACCGATGATTCTGGAGGTGAGAGGTGTGAGGGGTGAGGTGAGAGGGGTGAGGTGAGAGGGGTGAGGTGAGAAGTGAGAGGTGAGAGGAGCCACGATTATTGCACCGACCATCGGGTTGGGCTTGGCGTTCTGTCGTCCGCAACGGGCCAGTTGCAGGCAGCGGCGCATGTATAGTTCGTCAGTGTCTTGCATAACCTTACTATATTTACTTTTCCTTTATTTGTCAGAAGAAGTCCGACGTGTTCGGATTTTTGTCCGACCGCTTCGGATTTTTGTCCGACCGCTTCGGATTTTTGTCCGAAGGCTTCGGATTTTTTCGGACAAAATGAATTTATTCGCTTTGCATTGATAAGTTGCGCTGTCTTACTGCCTCGAAGAGCAGGATGGCCGCCGAAACGGAGACGTTGAGCGAATCGAGGCTCCCCAGCATCGGTATGCGGATATGGGCGTCGGCAGCATCGCGCCATTGCTGCGTCAGTCCTGTAGACTCCGTCCCCATGACAATGGCAACGGGCGAGCGCATATCGGTGTCATAATATAGTTGAGAATCCTGCAGCTGTGCCGTAAGAATACGAATGCCGTTCTCTTTCAGGAAAGCGATGCACTCACTGCTACTGCAGGCAACGGTGGGCAGGGTGAAGAGGGCGCCAATGGAGGCACGTATCAGGTTGGGGTTATAGAGGTCGGTCAGCGGGTCACAAACAATCACTGCATCGGCACGGGCTGCGTCAGCCGAGCGGAGCACGGCTCCCAGATTGCCAGGTTTCTCCACACCCTCGAGCACCATGATGAGAGGTGAGTGGTGTGAGGTGAGAGGTGTGAGGTGTGACTTGAGGTCTGTGAGGGTCAGCTTGCGTTCCTTCATGATGGCAATGACGCCTTCGGTAGAGCCACGATAGGCCACTTTCTCGTAAAGGAAACGTGGAAGGAAGAAGATGCTCCCCTCCTTGCAGGGAGGGATGGTGGGTGGGTCTAACTCTTCACACACAAAGAGACTATCCATCTCGAAGCCAGCTTCGATGCAGTGCTGGAGCTCGCGCACACCCTCCACGACGAAGAGGCCCTCGCGACGGCGCAGCTGCGACTTCTGCTGCAACAGCAACAGATGCTTGATTCTCGGGTTCTGAGCACTCGTTATCTCCACAGCTCCTAACTCTAAACTCTATAGAACTCTTTATACCACTCGGCGAAGCGGCGAAGCCCCTCGCGCAACGATGTGGAGGGACGGAAGCCGTAGTCACGCTCCAAGGCGCTGGTATCGGCAAACGTCACAGGCACGTCGCCCGGCTGCATGGGCACCAGCTGCTTATGTGCCTCAAAGTCATAATCCGGCGGCAACACACCTGCGCGTATCAGTTCCTGCTGGAGGATGTCGACAAAGTCGAGAAGATTCTCGGGTGAAGAGTTTCCAATGTTATAGACAGCGTAGGGCGGCAACGGCAGCCCATCCTCGCCATTCTTTTTCTCGGGAGCACCCTGCATAATGCGCACCACGCCCTCCACGATGTCATCTACAAAAGTAAAATCACGCTTACAGTGGCCATAGTTGAATATCTGGATGGTCTCGCCCTTGCGCAGCTTGTTGGTAAAGCCGAAATAAGCCATGTCAGGACGACCGGCTGGACCGTAGACAGTGAAGAAGCGCAGGCCTGTGGAGGGGATGTTATAGAGTTTAGAGTAGGCATGAGCCAACAGCTCGTTGCTTTTCTTTGTGGCTGCATAGAGGCTGACAGGGTTGTCCACCTTGTCATCTGTACTGTACGGCACTTTCTTGTTTGAGCCGTAGACGCTGGAAGATGAGGCATAGACCATATGCTCGACGCCAACACCACCTTCGTCGTATGAGTGACGGCAAGCTTCCAGGATATTGTAGAAACCGATGAGATTGGACTGAATGTAGGCGTCGGGATTCGTAATGCTATAGCGCACGCCTGCCTGTGCAGCAAGGTTGACGACAACGGCGGGCTTATAGTCTGCAAAGATAGAATCAATAGCAGTCTTGTCGGCAATATCGCCCTTGATAAACGTAAAGCGCGGATCCTGCAGCTCCTGCAGACGGAACTCTTTCAGTGCAGGGTCGTAGTAGTCGTTCATGTTGTCGATGCCCACAATACGGGCAGTCTTCGTGTCCTTCAACAGGCGCTTCACCAGATTGGAGCCGATAAAGCCTGCGGCACCGGTCACGAAGAGCGTTTTGTTCTCCAGATTTATCTGTTGCATATTTTCAAAAAAAATGGTTGCTCAATCTGCTGCAAAGGTACGAATAAGCAAGCGAAAAGCAAAAGAAAAACAGCTTTTTCTTTGTCATTCTCAACTTTTCTCGTTATTTTTGCAACATCATTTCAAAATGACACCACGGATGTTAGTAAAGACTTATAGTGCAGCCGTGATGGGACTGGAGGCCACCACCATCACCATAGAAACCAACCAGACGAAGGGCATGATATTCAAGCTGTCGGGACTGGCCGACACTGCTGTAAGAGAGAGCTACGACAGAATATGCGCAGCACTGCCCAACATCGGATTCTATATTCCACAGACAAATCTGACCATTAACCTGTCGCCCGCCGACATGAAGAAGGAGGGAAGCGGGTTTGATTTGCCCATGGCCATCGGTATACTGGCAGCTGACGGAAACATTGACACCAGCCAACTTGACAAATACATGATGGTGGGAGAGCTAGGCTTGGACGGAAGCATCAAGCCTGTACGTGCAGCACTGCCCATAGCTATTCGGGCTAGAAAAGAAAAGTTCAAAGGGCTGATAGTCCCCAAAGACAACATGCGCGAAGCCGCCGTTGTAAACAACCTCGACGTCTACGGTATGGACAACCTGGCCGATGTGGTGGCCTTCCTGCAAGGACGAGGTAGCTATGAGCCGATGGTGGTCGACACCAGAAAAGAATTCTACGAACAACAATACAGCTTCGATCTGGACTTTGCCGACGTAAAAGGCCAGGAGGGAGTAAAGAGAGCATTAGAGGTGGCATCAGCTGGCGGCCACAATGTGATAAAAATGTGTCCGATTATACAGGAACACAAGATGCTTGATATACAGATATTTAGCATATTTCTTTGTCTTTTACAGCCCGATTTCCTCCAAAAACGTGCGGCTTAGAAATTTGGAGATTTCAGAAAATCTTTGTATTTTTGTCGCCGAATTCAAGAAGGTTATAGCCACCAGGCACTCAAATCTTCGACAAAGGTAATCAAAAATATTGAGACCAATGATAGATTTCGGGAAAAAATGTATAATTTTAACGCGAGTATCTACTTCGCAGCAGGATTATCAGTTCCAGTTGGATGCACTTTACAAGTATGCTAAAGACTTGGGACTTGATAAGCCGTTGATTGATATATCTACGAAAGAGTCTGGTTTCCGTAGCATGGAGGCCAAAGACGGTTTCAAGCGCGTCATAGAATTCCTATCTGAGAATGATTGCCGTATAGTCCTGTGTACGGAACTTAGCCGATTAGCTAGAGAGAAGATTATTCTAGAGCAAATCAAGGAATGGTTTGTTACCAATAAGATTCAGCTATACGTCAAAGACCAGAACTTCCGTTTGTTCAATGACAATGGTGAGGTGGACATGAGTACCGACATCATCTTCTCTGTATATGCTTCTATGGCTCAGTCCGAAATGAGAGAGAAGAAAAAGAGGATGGCAAGAGGTCTCAATTCACTACTGGCATCTGGGTATTCTGTTGTTGGCCCTACTGCTTTCGGCTACAGTAAACAGAAAACGGAAGAGAAAGTACATGGCAAATATCGGTCTATCTTGGTCAAGAACGAAGAACAGGCAAAACAGGTTCAAACGATTTTTGAATGGGCTTTGCATGGAATCAACGGGGATAAAACACGGTGTTCAGCGAGAGCCATCATGTTAGAATGTGTTGCCAGGGGCTTTGA
>JAILAA010000198.1 GCA_024681875.1 Prevotella sp. | reverse complement strand
GAAGAGCACATGTCAAGCGGGATCGTTTTCTTACAACTGAACTGGCTCTGCGTGCCGTTAATCGTAACCCTGCCCATCACAGGCACCACACCGTTCTTCTCCTTACTCTTGTTCACATAGAACAGAATGTTAAAAGTACTTCTCATGTTTCTTACTCCGTTTTTTAATTTTGGCTGCAAAACTACTATGTTTTTTGGCATCTATCGCTATGCAAAATATAGCAGTTTGCGGAATAAGAACGGGTTACGATTTGGCAACCTAACTCCTTCACCAATCCTCCCTAATTTGCTTTCTCCTTCAATTTGAAGTTCCTCGTTTTTCCCTTGATTGCCTTTATTTTAGGTCGAAATGCGTTAATCTTCCAAAATCGCTTCACTTTTACAAGCTTTTTTCGTAACTTTGCAGCCTGAAATAGAAATATGTTCAGGATTAAGAAGCTCGACATATTCATGGCCAGGCAGTTCATGCTGCTGTTTGTGGCCACTTTTTTCATCTGCCAGTTTGTGCTGATGATGCAATTCCTATGGAGATACGTGGACGACCTGATAGGGAAAGGACTCACTATGGACGTACTGGCGCAGTTCTTCTGGTACATGGCCCTGATGCTCATGCCACAGGCCTTTCCGCTGGCCATCCTTCTCTCGTCGCTCATCACCTTCGGCAACCTGGGCGAATCGTCAGAGCTGACGGCGATTAAGGCAGCAGGCATCTCGCTCATGCAGAGCATGCGATCGCTGATTGTCATCGTGCTGCTGATTGCCGGTATATCGTTCTATTTTCAGGATGTCATCGGTCCCAGCGCTAACAGGCAATTCGGACAGCTATTGCTCTCCATGAAGCAGAAGAGTCCCGAACTGGAGATTCCCGAAGGTGTGTTCTATGACGGTATTCCCAATACGAACCTCTATGTGGAACACAAAGACCTGAATACCGGACACCTCTACGGGATGATGATCTACCGGCAGTCAGGCTCCTATGAAGACCAGGCCATTATCCTTGCCGACTCGGGTATGCTCCAGTCGACTGCCGACAAGAAGCACCTGCTGCTGACCATGTGGAGCGGTGAATGGTTTGAGAACATGCGTTCGCAGGACATGGCAGGTACAGCCGAGGTGCCCTATCGTCGTGAGAGCTTTGCAAACAAGCAGATCCTGCTCGACTTCGACGGTGAGTTCAGCATGGCCGACGCCAGCGCCATTTCCGCCAACGCCAAGGCGAAGAGCAACAGCCAAATCATGCATGACCTCGACTCTATTCGCAAGGAAACTGACTCAACGGGGCGAGCTGCCTTCTATGATGCCAGCCGCTTCACCTTCCACGTGCCCCAGCTGTCGCACGAGGACTCCATCCGTCTGGCCATACAGATGAATCAAGGCCCTATGCCTACATTCGACAGTCTGATGAACAAATTGAGCGACGAAAGTAGGCGCGACATCACGAAGAACGCAGCCCGACAGGCCCAGAACGCATCGTCCGACCTCATGATGAGAACAGACATGGCCAACTATCTGAACCGAGAAATCCGTCTGCACCAGATTGAGTTCATCGGGAAATTCACCCTCTCGCTCTCCTGCATCATCTTCTTCTTTATCGGAGCACCATTAGGAGCCATCATACGCAAGGGCGGATTGGGCGTGCCGGTCATTATCTCTGTCATCGTATTTATCATCTACTATATTTTTGAGAACTCGGGCATGCGCATGGCACGCGACGACAACTGGACGGTGTGGTACGGAAAGAGCATATCGACCATCGTGCTGGCACCGCTGGCCATCTTCTTTACCTACAAGGCCAATAACGACTCGACGGTGTTTAACATTGACGCCTACAGAATGTTCTTCATGCGTATATTGGGACTTCGCCAAAAGCGTAACATCACACGAAAGGAGGTTATTATCAGCGACCCGGACTATGCCGCCGACGCACAACAGCTGCAAGCCATCAACCAGGACATTACCCACTATAGCAAGGAGCACAAGCTGCTGTATTGGCCCAACCCCATCAAGGTGTTCTTCCGTCCTGGTGACGACCGCCAGATTATTGAAATCAGCGAGCGTCTGGAACTGGTCATCGAAGACCTGCAGAACACGCGTGACAACAAAATACTGCACCAGCTAAACCATTATCCCATCATGGCAACCCACGCCCACACACGCCCCTTCCGCCAACGCTGGCTGAATGCTCTTATCGGCTTGGTGCTGCCATTGGGCATTTTCTTCTACATCCGCATGCTGCGTTTCCGACTGCGTCTCTACAAAGACCTGAAGGACATCGAGAAAGCCAGCCTGTCGATTGTCAGCATCATCGAACAGCAACACTAACAAACACTGACTATGCAAGAATTCAAACTGAATACCATCCCCGAAGCCATCGAGGACTTTAAAAACGGCAAGTTCGTCATCGTAGTCGACGATGAGGACCGTGAAAACGAAGGTGACCTGATCTGTGCCGCAGAGAAAATCACCCCAGACATGGTGAACTTCATGCTGAAGTACGCCCGTGGATTGCTCTGCGCACCCATTACCATTAGCCGCAGCCAGGAATTGGAGCTGCCCCATCAAGTACAGGACAACACGTCATTGTTGGGAACACCCTTCACTGTCACCGTCGACAAGATTGAAGGCTGCAGCACAGGCGTCAGCGCCCACGACCGGGCGGCTACCATACAGGCACTGGCCGACCCCACATCGACCCCACTGACCTTTGGACGCCCAGGGCATGTTAACCCTCTCTATGCCCAGGACAACGGGGTACTGCGCCGCAGCGGACATACCGAAGCTGCTATTGACCTGTGCAAGATGGCCGGACTTTATCCCGCTGGTGCCCTGATGGAAATCATGAATGACGACGGCACCATGTCCCGCATGCCGCAGCTCGTAGAGTTCGCACGACAATGGGACATGAAGATTATCACCATTAAGGACATGATTGCCTACCGGCTGCAGAAAGAGAGCTTAGTGGAACGTGGACAGGAAGTGGACATGCCCACCGACTGGGGACACTTCCGACTGATTCCCTTCCGCCAGAAAAGCAACGGACTGGAACACATGGCACTGGTGAAAGGACACTGGGAGGAAGGCGAACCCATACTGGTGCGCGTCCACTCCAGCTGTGCCACAGGCGATATCCTCGGTTCGAAGCGCTGCGACTGCGGTGAGCAGCTGCACAAGGCCATGCAGATGATTGAGAAAGAAGGGCGCGGTGCCATTGTTTACATGATGCAGGAAGGACGCGGCATCGGACTGATGAACAAGATTGCCGCCTATAAACTACAAGAAGAAGGCTACGACACCGTCGATGCCAACGTGCATCTTGGCTTTAAGCCCGATGAGCGTGACTACGGCTGCGGTGCACAGATACTGCGCCAGTTAGGCATTCAGAAGATGCGCCTACTGACAAACAACCCCGTGAAACGTGTCGGACTGGAAGCCTACGGACTGGAAATCGTCGAGAACGTACCCATTGAGGTTACCCCCAATGAATACAACTTACGCTACTTGAAAACCAAGCAGAACCGCATGGGACACACGCTGCACTTGTGAAACTTCACAAAAAAAGTCACTTTTTTTTCGCTGTAACGAAATATTTGATTACTTTTGCACGTTGAAACAATACAACATGATATATTATGGCACAACTTTCTAACCGTTTGCAACGTCTGGCACCATCTGCCACTCTGGCCATGTCGCAAAAAAGCGCCGAAATGAAGGCACAGGGTATCGATGTCATCAACATGAGCGTTGGTGAGCCGGACTTCAACACCCCAGACCATATTAAAAAGGCTGCCAAGCTGGCTATTGACGAGAACTATTCGCGCTACTCACCCGTTCCCGGCTATCCTGATTTGAGGCAGGCTATTGCCCGTAAACTGGAACGCGAGAACCAACTTCGCTATCAGCCCAGCGAGATCTTGGTGTCGAACGGTGCCAAGCAGAGCGTCTGCAATACGGTCATGGCACTGGTGAACCCAGGCGACGAAGTTATCATCCCCGCCCCTTACTGGGTCAGCTACCCTCAGATGGCACTTCTGGCCGGCGGTACTCCCGTCTATGTGGAAGCCACCTTTGAGCAAGACTTCAAAATGACACCCGAGCAGCTGGAAGCCGCCATCACCCCACGTACACGACTGCTGATCCTCTGCTCACCCAGCAATCCAACGGGATCGGTTTACAATAAAGAGGAACTGCGCGCGCTCGCGAACATTATTTTAAAACATGAAGACCTTTTTGTGCTTGCCGATGAAATCTACGAGCACATTAACTATGTGGGACGCCATGAATCCATAGCTCAGTTCCCTGGCATAAAGGAACGTACCATTCTGGTAAACGGTGTCAGCAAAGCTTACGCCATGACAGGATGGCGCATTGGCTACATCGCTGCTCCCGAATGGATAGTAAAAGGCTGCAACAAACTGCAGGGACAGTATACCAGCGGTCCATGCTCGGTCAGCCAGAAGGCTGCCGAAGCCGCCTACGTCGAGAGCCAGCAGTGCGTAGAGGAGATGCGGCTGGCTTTTGAGCGTCGCCGCGACCTCATTGTCAGCTTAGCCCGCCAGATTCCCGGTCTGGAAGTGAACGTGCCACAAGGTGCCTTCTACCTCTTCCCCAAGTGCTCGGCATTCTATGGATGTTCAACGCCTGACGGCAAAGCTATCGAGAGTTCTACCGACTTGGCCATGTACCTGCTCCAAGAAGCTCATGTGGCTACCGTTGGAGGTGACGCTTTCGGTGATCCGAACTGCTTCCGTATGAGCTATGCAACCAGCGACGAGAACATCCGTGAGGCCATGCGCCGCATAAGTGAAGCCCTTGGAAAATTAAAAAAATGAGTTAAAAGTTATTAAAACCGCCCGAAGTACACATTTTTGTGTTATCTTTGCGGTTGATTCTCTCTTATCGGAAGCACTAAGCGACCATCTGACAGGCATAACTAACGTCAAATCGAACACTTACATATTAATCTATTTAATAACTTAAAAACAAAACATTTAATTTATGGCAACTACACAAGCAGCTGCTCCTAAGCAGCAAGTAAAAAAAGCCTCTAAAGGTACAAGCAGCATCGGTATCAAAGATGCTATTTGGGTGATTGTTATTTGCGGTATCATCGCATTCTTGAACTTCTTCCTCAACCTGGGCCAGTCCAGCAACTTCGAGGGTGGCGATCCTAACGGTAGCCCTCTGAACATCTGGGGTACCATCTTCAAGGGCGGTATCATCGTGCCTGTGATTCACACTCTGTTGCTCACCGTGGTCTTCATGGCTATCGAGCGTGTTATTGCTCTGAGCAAGTGCATTGGTAAGGAGAAGCTCGCTACTTTCGTAGGTAAGATCAAGAAGGACCTGAAGGCTCTCGACTTCGACGCAGCTCTGAAGGATTGCGACAAGCAGGGTGGTTCCGTAGCTAACGTCGTTCGTGCTGCTGTGTTGGCTTACAAGGATGCCGACCAGACCTCTGGCATCAAGAAGGAAGTTAAGATTGCACGCATCCAGCAGGCTCACGAAGAGGCCATCGCTATTGAGATGCCTACACTGACCATGAACCTCCCCATCATCGCTACCATCGTTACACTGGGTACGCTGACAGGTCTGCTCGGTACTGTGGTAGGTATGATCAAGTCGTTCCAGGCACTGGCACAAGGTGGTGGTGGTGACTCGGTCGAGCTGTCGGCTGGTATCTCTGAGGCTCTGATTAACACCGCCTTCGGTATCGGTACTTCTTGGCTCGCTGTTGTGTCTTACAACTTCTTCACCAACCGCATCGATAAGATTGCGTTTGCACTGGACGAGATTGGTTATTCAATTGCACAGACCTACGCTGCTACTCACGCCGAAGAAGCTTAAGTTAACTTAGTCCACTCTAAAACCCATTTACGATTATGGCTAAGTTAAAAATTAAGAAGAACGACGTTTGGATCGATATGACCCCTATGTCGGACGTCATGGTGCTGCTGCTCACCTTCTTCATGCTGAGTGCAAACTTCGTGAAGAATGAGGTGGTGAAAGTGGTGACACCGGCGTCAAAGAACGTAGACAAGGTCCCGGCCACAGCGACGCTCGATATTATGATTGCCCCTGACACGGTGAACAAAGGCCAGCCTGACCAAAAGGTCATTGGTCGCGTTTACCTGGGAACCGACAAGGTGGCAACCATCGATAGCGCGCTTTGCAGAGTCCTGACCAAGGACGACAACGACGACATCAGCAAGAAGGCTAAGGCCATCAGCGAGAATGCCGAACTGAGGAAGTTGTTCCTGGCTGAGACCCAGATTGGTATACCCATTGAGAATTATGCAGAATTCCTGAAGAAGCCCCACGAGGAGAAAGTGACGCTGATGAAAGCCTATGGTGTGCCCCTCGACAGTATTGACGGTGGCCCCAGCCAGTTCCAGCGCTGGGTGAAAGCCATTAAGCAGGGCTACAAGCTGTGGCGTGAGGACTATGTCAAAGACATGCCCGAAAAAGACGCCGCCGAGGTTCCCGATAGGCTCGACATCTGCATCAAGGCTGACCGCAACACGCCATACATAACGTTTAAGACGGTCATCAGCGAGCTACAGGACATTCTGGAGAGCCGTTACAAGTTGGTTACACAGTTTAAGAAAGGAGACGAATAGTTATGGCTAAGAAAAAAGAAAGCAAACAAAAGAAGATGAATGTCCGCGTCGACTTCACGCCGATGGTGGATATGATGATGCTTCTGATTACGTTCTTCATGCTGTGTACATCATTGGCTAAGCCCCAAGCAATGCACCTCACCATGCCTGCCAAGGACCAGAACCTCACGGCAGAGGATAAGGATAAGGCCAAGACCGACCAGATGGTAACTATCTACTTAGGCGCCAACGACAAAATCTACTACTACATGGTAGACCGCAAAGAGCAGTTTGGCGACCCACAGTTCCTGAAGGAAACCACCTACGGAAAGGCCGGCATACGCGAAGTTCTGAAGAAGCATAAAGTGGCTCCTACACAGGTGCTCATGGATGCAAAGAAGCAACTACAGGCCTGGTATGACAAACAGCCCAAGGCCCAGAAGGAGCTTAGCGACTCCATCTACGACCGCGCGCTCATCATGATTAAGAAAGGTCATGTCAGCGTTGTTAGCAACAACGAGCTGAACAAGGCTGAGTACAACCGCGTGGACGCTGAGATGAAGAACAAGAATGAAGACGTCAACAAAATGGAGAAGGTGCTGTCTATCAACATCAAGCCCGCTGACCAGTCGACCTACGACAATCTCGTCACTATCCTCGACGAAATGCAGATCTGCTGTGTGGGTAAGTATGTGATTGACAACATCAACGAGAAGGACATGCTCATTTTGGAAGGCGCTGGCGTTGATCTGTCCAAGTAAGTAACTGTCAATGTTAAACCATTAAACACTGAAAAGAACTATGTCAAAGATAGATCTACTAGACCAGAAATGGATTGACCTCGTCTTCGAAGGTAAGAACGAGGCATACGGAGCCTACCAGATTCGCCGTAACACAGGTCAGCGAAACTTGATGGGTCTGATTATCATGCTGCTTGGAATAGCCGTCATCTGGGGTGGTGCCATGGGTATCTCCAAGGTGTCGGAAGCCATTGCAGCCTCTAAAGAACACGAGACCGTGGTTGAGCTGGAGGCTGTAGAGGAAGAAGAGCCTGAAGAGGAGGACGAGATTGAAGTCGTCTATCAGGAAGAAGAACTTGAGCAGCTTGTTGAGCAGGAGCAGGTGATGAACTCTGAGAAGTTCACTGCCTACGAGGCCGACGATGATATCAAGCCCGAGGATCAGACAAAGACACAGGACGAAATGGCCGAGAGTACAACGGCTGTGGGTGCCCTTGACTTCGACCAGGGTAGCGACGAGGCCGAGCATGTGCTCCAATTGAACGAGAAAGTGGTGGACGAAATTCCGCAGCAAGCCGACGAGCAGAAGATTTTCGACGTCGTGGAGCAGCAGCCCTCATTCCCGCAGGGTGACCCGCGTGTTTGGATTGGCAACAACATCCACTATCCTCCTGTGGCCGAGGAAAATGGCGTACAGGGTCAAGTGGTGTGCCAGTTCGTGGTTGAGACCGACGGCTCTATCAGTAACGTCACCGTAGCCCGTGGTGCTGACCCCTCGCTTGACAAGGAAGCCGTACGCGTCATCAAGTCGATGCCGAAATGGATTCCTGGCAAGCAGAACGGCCGTGCCGTGCGTGTGAAGTACACCATTCCCGTAAAATTCCAACTCCAGTAAAGAACGGACATGAAAACAACATTCAACGTAACTGTTGGATTGATTCTCTTATTAGTATTAGGCTTGCTCCCCTCATGTGGGGGCAAGTCTAATTCTGACTATCAGGAGATAGCCAAGTTCTTCGCCGCTGACGAGAGCCTTAGTCCTGTTATCAACGAAGAACTCGATGCCTACCGCATGAGGCGAAAAGACCTCAAAATCGATACTCTTTATACCAATGAACACGATGCTGTGAACATGCTGGTTGACCGCAAGACATGGCTGGTGTTTACCACGCGTCAGTTGACGCCCAACGAACAGCAAATTCTTAGCGAAAAGCGTCTTAAGCCGAAAACCATGCCTTTGGCATACGACGGGATGGCGCTTATCGTAAACAAAGATAACCCTGACAGTCTCATTACGGCAAAAGACTTTGCCCGCATCATCAGCGGCGAGATCAGTTGCTGGAATGAGCTGGATGCCTCTCTCCCTAATGACACCATCCGCGTAGCTTTCGACAATCCCAAGTCAAGCACGGTACGTTTCTGCGTTGACTCTATCCTTCGTGGCAAGGAAATGAAAACAACGGGCAATATTCGTGCCGTACAGACCAGCCGTGAGGTCATCAGCTATGTTGAAAAACACAAGAATGCCATTGGCATAGTTGGATCGATGTGGCTCAATGACCAGCGCGACAGCACCAATGCCACCTATGGCCGCAACATCAAGGTCATGTCAGTAAGCAAGGCCGATGAAGCCACTCCCTATAACAGCTACGACCCGTCGCAATATAACATTGCCTACAACAACTATCCATTCATTCGCACTGTATATGCCATCGTTACCGACCCGCGCAGTCAGGGCGAGGCACGCGGGCTGGGTAATTTCTGCATTTTGCCCGACGGCCAGCTGGTATTCTTCCAGGCCGGAATGTTCCCCGCCCGTGCAGAATATTCAGTCAGAGATGTCGTCATCCATTAAACCATTGTACTCTTCTGAGAGTCCATAAGAATAAAGAGCTCCAAGTCAGGACAACAGAATAAAGAAACAAAAACAGAGAATTATTCACACGAAGTAGAACACATTAAAAAAGAAAGCTATGAAACAGATTAAATATTTATTCGTAAGCGCCCTGCTGATGGGTTTCAGCACGGCCGCACTGGCACAGGACGGCACAGCTGCCGACGTAGATGCCGTAAAAAACCTTATCAAGAGTAAGCCTGCCGACCTTGGCAAGCAGATGAACAACTTCTACAAAAAGAACAAGAAAAACCCCGAAAACATCATTGCTTTCGGACAAGCTTTCCTTGAGGCTGAAGACACCGTCAATGCTGCTGTTGCTGCACAGAAGGCACTTGAAGCCACCAAAAACAAGTACGCTCCTGCCTACATGCTGTTAGGCGACATTGCCGCTCATGCCGACAACGGTGGTGAGGCTGCCAAGAACTACGACATGGCCATCTACAACGATCCCAAGCTCGTTGATGCCTACCGCAAATATGCCAACGTCTACCGCAAGATAGACCCAGAGGGCGCTGTCGCCAAGCTCGAGGATCTGCGCAAGGTCATACCCGACTATCCCGTTGATGCCATGATTGGCCATGTCAGCTACATCTCACAGCGCTACTCCACCGCCATGGAGGCCTATTCCCGTATCCCCTTGGATCAGATGAAGAAGAACGACTACATCGAGTACGGTTTCTCCTGCTATCTGGCCAAGCAGTATGAGAAGGCATACGGCATCGTCACCACAGGTCTCTCCAAGGAGCCCACTAACGCAACGCTGACCCGTCTGGCTATGTTCTGTAGCACAGAAACAGGCAAGTACGAGGAAGCCATCAACTTTGCCGATGCACTCTTCAACAAACTCCCCAAGGACAGTGTCAACCTCTCCGAGCTCGACTACCTCAACTACGGTAATGCCCTCAGCGGCAACAAGCAGTATGAGGAGGCCATCAAGCAGTATCAGGAAGGTCTGAAGTTCGAGCTGGAGGACAAGAGCGCCCATGCCGACACCTATCAGGCTATGTCTGAAGCTTACAAGGGTTTGGAGGACTATCCCAACGCTATGGAGGCCTACAAAGGATTCCTTGATGTGAAGAAGGATGTCACCGCCAACGACTATGCCGGTCTTGGCACCCTCGCCATGCGCTATGCCCGTTCATTAGCCGTTGACGAGAATAACACCGAACTGACAGACGAGCAGAAGGCAGAGCAGAAGCAGGCACAGATTGAGGCCTTCCAGAAGGCCGACCAAATCTATGCTGACCTCATCGAGAAGTTCCCCTCTGTCAAAGCCTATGGCCTGTTCCAGCGCGGTATGGTCAACTCTAACATCGACACCGACATGAGTCAGGGACTTGCCAAGCCTTACTTCGAGGAGGTCATCAGCGTGCTCACACAGCAGGATGAACTCGATGCCCAGGGCAAGCGCTATTTAGAGACCAGCTATCGCTACATGATGTCTTACAACTACCAGGTGCAAAAGGACAATCGCACCGCCATTGAGTATGCTCAGAAGATACTGGAACTCAAGCCCGAGGATGAAGGTATCAAGCAGGTGATTGAGACACTGAGTAAGTCAATTAAATAATTTAGAACGTTATAGCAGAATGGAGCCCCCATGGTTAAGGGGCTCCATTTCTTTTTTTTTATTTCATCTAACAACAAATATCTTAAAAACAATGAACACAAGGCAAATCATCATCAGTAGTCTCATGCTGCTGTCAAGTACACTCGCGACCCAAGCGCAGTGGCCTACCCCATCCCAGCAAATGGAGGCATTAGGACGCGGACTGACAGTAGTTTCCGGACAAAACAGCGGTCGCTTTGTCAGCTGGCGCCTGCTCGGCACTGACAATCCTGACATCACCTTCAATGTGCTACGCAATGGCACAGTCATAGCCAGCAACCTCAAGAACGCCACCAGCTATCAGGACAACAGTGGCGCATCCTCTTCGGTCTATCAAATACAGGCAGTCCTCAATGGTAGTGTCCTTGAAACAGCCAACACCTACCAGTCGTGGAGCGACATCTACACTAGCATCCAGCTTGACAGGCCAGCTGGCGGCAATGATTATAATTACACGCCAAACGACATGTCGGTGGGCGATGTCGACGGTGACGGCGAGTACGAGCTCGTCGTGAAGTGGGATCCGTCCAACAGCCGCGATAATGCAAACAGCGGCAATTCCGGCAACTGTATCATCGACTGCTACCGCCTCGATGGTACCCGCCTTTGGCGCGTTGACCTGGGCAGGAACATCCGCTCCGGCGCTCACTACACACAGTTCTTGGTCTATGACTTCAACGGCGACGGCAAGGCCGAGATGATATGCAAGACGGCACCAGGCTCCATTGACGGCCAGGGCCAGTATGTCTCAGCTGCCGCAACGGAAAATTCCATTAAGAACACCAACAACGCTACCAGCTATGTCAACAGCGACGGCCGTATCCTCAGCGGTCCGGAGTTCCTTACCGTGTTCAACGGCCAGACGGGCGCAGCCATCCACACCATCTGGTACAACCCCAACCGTGCAGGCAACTACGGCAAGGCCGACAATCATCCTGACAAGAACTTCTGGGGCGACAACTACGGCAACCGCAGCGACCGCCATCTGGCTACCGTTGCCCACTTGGACAAAGGCCAGCGCAAAGCCAGCGCCATCCTCGTGCGTGGATACTACAGCCGTGCATACCTCTGGGCCGTCGATTTCGACGGCACCCAGCTGCAACACCGCTGGCTGCACGCATCCACTTCGAAGACGGCCTATAGCGTCACCGATGCCAATTTCAACACCACAAGCCACACCAACAGCAGCACCACTAGCGGACAAGGCTCTGCTACGATGTATCAGAACGGCAATCACAACATTTCTGTTGCCGATGTCGACGGCGATGGCAAGGACGAGATTATCTGGGGCTCAGCCGCTTGCGACGACAACGGACACCTGCTTTATGCTGTAGGATTCGGCCACGGCGACGCCATGCACATGGCCGACCTGCTGCCCGACCGCCCTGGCCTGGAGGTGTTCGACGTACATGAGGAAAAGGGCACCTACGCCTGGGACATCCACGATGCCGCCACCGGTCAGGTGCTGCTCAAAGGTGGTCCTAACGGCGTCGACAACGGCCGTGGCCTTGCTGCACACGTAGACATGGCCTACCGCGAGCATTTCTTTTCCTCCGCTGCCGACAACCAAACACGCAGCTGCCTTACTGGCGATGTAGTCTCTCAATACGGCCCTAAGGTGAACAATTTCCGCATCTACTGGGACGGCGACCTGGCAGAAGAGCTGCTGGGCGACATCTCCAATCACAACCAACCCCTCCTGGAGAAATGGAACGGTAACGGCTATACGCGTATGTACCCCAAACGCAATACGAACCTCTATGACATTGCCAACAGCATGACCATCAACGGCAGCAAGGGCGTACCTTGCTTGCAGGCCGACATCTTGGGCGACTGGCGCGAGGAAATCATTTTCTACGATGGCAGCAACCCCTCGAAAATCAACATCTTCAGTACCAACGTGCCCACCGGCTACCGCGTTCCTACGCTGATGCACGACCACACCTACCGCATGGGCATTGCCTGGCAGAATGTGGCCTACAACCAGCCGCCACACCTTGGTTTCTTCCTACCCGACTACATCGAAGGTAAGCTCAATGACGGAAACGACCCAGACGAACCTGAAGATGACGGTGACTACATCGTCTTCTACGAGGAGGATTTCGAGAAAGCTACCGATGCCAGCAGCTGGAGTTTTGCCAACCCATCTGTACAACGCGGCGACCTCACCCTTATCACTGGCGACAGCGAGCACGGCAACTACATTCAATACAACCTGCCTCAAAACGTCAACTCCACGCCCGTATGCATGCATGTCTCTTCAGGCACCTACGACACCTACAAACTACAGTTCGATGCCGCCTTCAGCGCCGGCAACAAGGATGGCAGCGAGTTTGCCGTTGCCACCGAAAGCGGCAACATGAACGTGCCACAAGGCAGTCCCCATTGGTTCAACTACGGCAGCTACAACGGCGGCCTGCACCAGTTGCTTCGTCTCAACCTCACGGCAAACAGTTCGTCGGTCGTCATCAACGACAATGATGCCAACACCGCCGAGCTGGCCAATGGAATCTGGCATCGCTATCAACTGGAGGTCAACGGCCTGCAGCACACTGTCAGCTATACTGTTAAAAACCTGAACACAGGAGCCGTTACGGCCCAGGGCGTTTACAACGTGCCTGATGGCACCACCAGCACCGTCCTGCAGGGACTCTATTTCCTCAACGGACGCTACTATGGCAACGGCAAGTTCGACAACATCCGCGTGCTCGTCCCCAACACCGTCACCCACATCAGCAGCACCAGGTCAGAGACCGACGACGACCAAACCGTCTATAACCTTCAGGGACAGCAACTGCGTCAGCCACGCAAGGGTCTTAACATCATTGGCAACAGGAAGGTCATCGTCAGATGACCCTTCCACGCCAACCACAGCAAAAGGGGCTCCCTCATCGGGAACCCCTTTTTTGATTACGGTTATAACTGAATTAGCCCAGGCTGATAGCCTCTGAAGGACAAACACTGGCGCAGGTACCGCACTCTGTGCAGGCGTCAGCATCAATCACGTACTTATCAGCACCCTCGGAAATAGCCTCAACGGGGCATTCACCCTGACATGTACCGCAAGCAATACAGTCATCACCAATTACGTATGCCATAATTTTCTCTTGTTTTGTTTTTAAATGGTTGTTAATACTGAAAATTGTGGATGCAAAGATAGGAAGTTTTTTTTGTTTCTACTAATTTTTAAGTATCTTTTTTGTTTATTTATACGACGTCTGAATTAGAGGGCACATAATAAGAAACCATTTTTTTCGTTATTATAAATGATGAGACGAATCATCAGTCTACTTATGCTCGTCACCATAGCCACTGTGGCCATGGCGCAGCAGCGCAAGGTGCAGAACAAGCCGTACATCGACTTGCGCCCCTTGCACTTTGGCATACACGTAGGCCTGAACATGCAGGACGTGGAGTTCCGCAATGTCGGGCCGCAGCTCATCACCACAGCTGAGGATACTGAGGGCGTGGAACGCACCGTACTCTGCGATGCCGACACATGGAATCCCGGCTTCAGCGTTGGTGTCGTGGCCGACATGCGTCTTTCTCAGCACCTGGCACTACGCGTCACACCAGCCATGCACTTCGGTTCTAAGCATCTGGTATTCCGTGACTTCCAAGACCTGAACGACGCCGGACAGCCTCGCGAGACAACGCAGGACATGAAGAACACCTACATCGCCATTCCTGTCGACCTGAAGTTCTCTGCCCAGCGCTTCAACAACTACCGCCCATACGTGTTGGCAGGTGTCAGCCCTATGCTTAACCTAACGGCCAAAGATCAGGACTATATCCACCTGAAGCGTTTCGATACCATGGTCGAAGTGGGATTGGGCTGCGACTACTATCTGCCTTTCTTCAAGCTTATTCCCGAGCTGAAGTTTTGCTTCAGCCTGTCCGACGTGTTCGATGAGAAACATGCCAGCGAGCTTACCGACGTCAACAAGCAGGCCTTTGCTCGAAGCGTCAACATGGCCATGAGCAAGATGATTGTACTAACCCTCTATTTCGAATAGCAAGTGAAAAAACTACTGATAGAGACCTATGGATGCCAGATGAACGTAGCCGACTCAGAGGTCGTCGCCTCGGTCATGCAGATGGCAGGCTACGAGACCACGGAAAATATTGACGAGGCCGATGCCGTGTTCCTCAACACCTGTTCCGTTCGCGACAATGCCGAGCAAAAAATCTTCCACCGCCTTGAAGCCCTCGCCGCCCTGCGTAAATCAAGGCGCAGCAGCTCCCTCCCTTTGGGGGAGAGCGGGGGGAGAGCCCCCCTCATCATCGGTGTCCTCGGCTGTATGGCTGAGCGCGTAAAGGACGACCTGCTCAACAAGTACGGCGCCGACCTCGTGGCGGGCCCCGACGCCTACCTCTCGCTGCCCGACCTCGTCGCACAGGCCGAGACGGGCCATAAGGCCATCAATATCGACCTCTCAACCACCGAAACCTACCGCGACGTCGTGCCACAGCGCATCGCCCTGGGCCACCGCATTGGAGGTTTCGTCAGCATCATGCGTGGCTGCAACAATTTCTGCCACTACTGCATTGTGCCCTACACCCGAGGCCGTGAGCGCTCGCGTGACGTGGAAAGCATCCTACGCGAAGTGCGCGACCTGCGCGACCGCGGCTTCAAAGAGGTGACGCTGCTGGGGCAGAATGTGAACTCATACAGGGCCCACCCCCAACCCCTCCCCAAGGGAGGGGAGTCTGGTTACTCCCAAGCAGAAAGGCTATCTGAGCCCTCCTCCCTTGGGGAGGGGCAGGGGGTGGGCTTTGCCCAGTTGCTTCGCCTTGTTGCCCTCGAGGCTCCCGAAATGCGCATCCGCTTTACGACTTCGCATCCCAAGGACATGAGTGACGACACGCTACGTGTCATAGCTGAGATGCCCAATGTGTGCAAGCATATCCACCTGCCCGTGCAGAGCGGCTCAAACCGCATCCTCCAGCTGATGAACCGCAAGTACACCCGCGAGTGGTACCTCGACCGCGTCGAGGCCATCCGCCGCATCATCCCCGACTGCGGCCTTTCCACCGACATCTTCGTGGGCTACCACAGCGAGACGGAGGAGGACCACCAGCTCAGTCTCTCGCTCATGCGCGAGGTGGGCTACGACTCCGCCTTTATGTTCAAGTACAGCGAGCGCCCGGGCACCTACGCCTCGAAGCACCTACCCGACGATGTGCCTGAAGAAGAGAAAATCCGTCGCCTGAACGAGCTCATCGCCTTGCAGACCGAAATCTCTGCCCAGCAGAACAAAAAAGACGAGGGAAAGGAATTCGATGTTTTGGTGGAGGGTTTCTCCAAGCGCAGCCGCGAACAGCTATGTGGGCGCACCGAACAGAACAAGATGGTGGTCTTCCCCAAACAGGGTCACCACATTGGTCAGACTGTCCGCGTCCGCATTACAGGCAGCACCAGCGCTACCCTTCTCGGCCAGCCTGTAGCTACAGCAGATTGCGAATAATGCGGGCAGCCTCTTCAGGAGCACGCTTCTCGCCTAAAAGCCGATGCACATCGCCGTAGCCTTCCAACATGGCTTTGCGCTGGGGACTGTCGTCAGGCAATAGGACAGAGAATTCCTTCTCAATATTCTCCACCGAGAAGGTGTCAGCCACCAATTCCTTCACTACTTCGCGGTCCGCAATCAGATTGACCAGCGACACATACTTCACCTTCAGCAGTTTTTTGCGCAGCCATTTGAAAAACCAGTGCGGCCTCGCCTCATAGCACACTACCTGCGGGACGCCGAAGAGCGCCGTCTCCAGCGTGGCGGTGCCGCTGGTGACAAGAGCGGCATGAGCCTGAGAAAGCAGCTGGTAGGTCTGATTGAAGACAATGCTGACCTTGTGCCCCTCCATGAACGGCTTGTAGTAGTCGGCATCGATGCTGGGCGCACCTGCTATGACTATCTGATACTTGTCGCTGTACTTGTCGGTAACCTGCAGCATGGCGGGCAGGTTATCCCTAATCTCCTGACGGCGAGAGCCACAAAGGATGGCAATAAGTTTCCCCCCTCCCTTGGGGAGGGGTTGGGGGTAGGCTTTCACCTCGTCGGCAGTGGGGTTACCCACATAGTGGATGGGATAGTGGTGTTTCTTCTCAAAGAAATCAATTTCGAAGGGGAGGATAGAGAAGAGCTCGTCCACATCTCGCTTGATGTTCTTGATGCGGTACTCTTTCCACGCCCATATCTTCGGCGCGATATAGTAAAAGACTTTTGGCCTTTGGCCATCAGCTTTTAGCCTTTGGCTGTGAATATATTTTGCAATTTTGAGGTTAAAGCCCGGATAGTCAACGAGGATGACCACGTCAGGCTGCCAAGCCAGAATGTCCTTCTTGGCGCGCCGCATATTCTTCAGGATAGTGGGGAGGTGCAACAATACGGGGATGAAGCCCATGTAGGCCATCTCTCGGTAGTGTTTCACACGAGTGCCACCAGCCTTTAGCATCTCGTCGCCACCATAGAAACGGAACTCCGCCTCCATGTCCTGCTTTTTCAGCTCCATCATCAGGCGCGAGGCGTGCAGGTCGCCCGAAGCCTCGCCAGCTATCAAGTAGTATTTCATAATGCGCAAAAGTACGCAATACTTTTGAGCCCACAAAACTTTTCCCCCTTTTTCTTGCACGTCTCACCGAAAGATGCTATCATTTGTACCCAAATGAGCGACTAAGAACAAGACAGAAAGGAGTCAGCATAAAGGAGACACAACAACTATTAAACCAGAAGCAAAACTATATCACACCAACTATGACATAGCAACGAACATTTCGGGGAGAAAACATATAAGGCGGCACCAGGTGCCGTGCTCCCCAAAGGTACTAACAAACAATTATTACTAACCAACGAGTAAGGATTGTGCGTCGCATCGGATGGTTTCACCCTACTCCTCTATCTACCCCGCCCCGGCCTATAGGGCACCCCGCCCCTCAAGGGGTGGGGAATGTGCGGGGAGCGGCTGCGCAAAAGAACAGATAGTATTAATGAATAATTCGTGAAAAATATATGAAAATTCGTGTTAAAACAAAAAGAAACAATATATTCGCGTTGGTGCTGGTCTTCATGTCCGTACTGTCAATGACGTCATGCGGTGATGACAAGAAGGAAACCTCACCCCTGAACCCTGTGGAGACTGAGGGCAAGACATACCAACAGTCAGTGACACTTGACGCAGAGAAAGTCGATCAAACGGTGACGTTAACCAATCTCAAGACGGCCATCAAGGACATTGAGTATGATGCCGACTGGCTGACCGTCATCAAACAGACCTACACCTCCGGCGCACCCTCGTTGCGCCTGACGGCCACAGACAACGTGAAGGACGACGAGACAACCAGTGCCCGCAGCTGCACCGTCACTGTCACTGCCATCAGCGGCGATAAGGTGCTTCTCAGCGTGACTCAGGAGGGGGCTGAGCGCAAGACCGGCATCGACGACAGCCACGACATGACTACCGACCAGTCGGCCTACAGCAGAAGAAAGTAAACTAACGTAAATGAACCATAACAGTATGAAGAAATTCAATTTTATGAAATGGCTTGCTTTGACAATGGCAGTCATTGTGTATGCGAGCTTTGCCTCATGTGGCGATGACGACGATGATAACGGCAGCAGCGGAAACAGCGACCTCGTGGGCTACTGGGTAAGAGAAGCCCATCTGAACAACCCGGCGCTGAACGGCAGCAGCGGTACAGTCACATCGTATGGATTCCAGTTTCTGGCCAACGGTACGGTGTATGTTTTCCAACTACACCATACCGGCTTGAGCTCACGCTATTCGTATGCAGAGGCTAACACTTCATGGGAAAGGCTGACAGAACGGAATGGAGTAAGTTTTTATATCAACCCTGACAAGAATCTGAAGACTTATACCCGAGCAGGCAATGAAGTGTATATTGATATCACCTCCGAACCTACGATTATGAGTATCACGAGTTCCGGACGGATGGAGGCCATCTCGCTTGATGGCTGGGCAGAGGGTACATACGTGTATGTGGGTGAGCAACCCATCGGCGGAACTGCAGCCTTTAACAGCGGTGGAAACGGAAACAGCGGTGGAGGTGGAGGAAGCGGCAGCAGCACAGGAAGTGAAAGCAACGACTTGTCATCAATGGTGTGGTATATCGTCGACAATGAAATCCTGATGGGTGTGAATGATGTTGGCAATGGATGGCTAAGTTATGTGCTGCAGTTTGGCTGTGGTGTTTATGGTGATGACGCATACAGAAAGGGGATGAGGAAGATAAGGCTTACGGTATGGGCGGACAACGGCTGTACGGACATGTCGTACAAAACATCTAATTACGGGGTTAAGAAAACTTATACCTTAGACCTCTCGACAGAGAAAGAAATGTACAAATGGATATACATACAATCCAAGGACCAAAGCATAACTTTCAACTACAATTTGGAGTATTACGACTCCAACGATGCCAAGTGGCATGTTATTCAGAACAAAAGAATATCTTTTAACGCAAATTGATATGATTACAAAGAAACATTTATTTGGCATGATGACCATCCTTTTAGCCACATCTTTGGGTGCAAGCATGATAAGCTGTGGCGGTGATGATGACGACCCCATTGTGACCCCTGTAAATCCCGGTGACAACGGTGGCACCGGCAACAACGGCGGCGGTACGAGTGGCGGAAACTCCGGTAACAACGGCGGCGGTTCCAGCGGTGGCTCTGGCAATGAGGCAAACATTCAGGTCCAAACGGGCAATGCCACAGATGTCACAACAAACCGTGCTACAGTAAGCGGAACATATACTGTTAATAGTGGCCGGCCAGACCGTGTTGGCTTTCTGCTTGGCATGTCGGCCAATCTTTCTATAGCCAATAACGAGCGTGACATACCGGTTGATAACATAAGATTCCCCTTCTCACAGACAATAACAGGTCTGAGCCAGAATACGACATACTACTACAAGGCATACGCGCTCTACAACGACAGCTATTACTACGGGGATGCCAAGTCGTTTACCACAGAGAAGAGTGCTTCTAATGCCAGAGGCAGCGGCACGCTGAGTGATCCATATAATGTGGCAGCCATCACAGAGATAGCACAGGCTCTGAAGTCGGGTGAGATTGATGCTACAGAATATTATTTCAAAGGGAAGATTTCGCAAGTGCAAACCAATTTCGGCAGCACGGCTTCATTCTATATTTCCGACAACGGCACCACGAGGAACCAGTTCACCTGCACAGGGGTGCACCATTGGCTTTACAAGATTTATCCTGATCAATACTATGGGCAGCAGGAAATAGCTGTCGGCGATGAAGTGGTGGTCTGCGGAAAATTGACAAACAACAACAGTACTCTACAGACATACGATGCCTATCTGCACTCGTTGAACGGCTTGACAGGTGCCAGTAATGCCAACAAACCTTTTGAGTACACCATCAACGGTCGTAAGTTTACCACAGTGCTTGTTGAGGGAGGTTCAATGCCACCGTTCTACATCATGCAGACAGAACTGCCCATCAGCAGCGACATCACATTTAGCAACAACCGCCTGATTCGAAGCCTTGAAGCCGGTCATGGCAATGGCGACGGGATTATTGTCAAAAGTGAGTTTGGCTCCTTCTTGATTGATTTGCGTAAACAAACCGACATCCCATTCCGGCTTCCAACAAAGGAGGAATGGCTGTATGCCGCACGTGGAGGCAACAAAAGTCGTGGCTATACTTACTGTGGCGGCAACTCCATAGATGACGTAGCATGGTATAAGAGCAATAGTAGCAGCAAAGTGCATGACGTGGCATTGAAACAGCCAAATGAGCTGGGACTGTATGACATGTCGGGTAACTATGCTGAGTTGTGTTCTGAATTTGACAATGCTCCGATAGTCATCAACGTAGACGGCCCGCAGTATGGTGGCAGCTGGCAGGATGTTGCTTCCGACTGTAGGGTGAATAGCTGGAAGAAAGGCTCTACGACAGGCAAAATCTCAGGGACGGGAATTGCAGAAGTAAACGCTGTTGACGGGAGATTTGTAACTATACGGCTGGTATACACAAAGATGTAAGCTGATACTCCTATCTTCTCCCTCTCCGGCCAGCGGCTCACGGCTCCCCGCAAGGGCGTGAACATCGTTGGTGGGAAGAAAGTGGTGGTGAGGTAAAAACACCTTCACGATATATTATGTGCAGCGATGCGGTTTCGTGCCGTCATCGCTGCACGTTTTTTTGATTCTTTTCCAGAAAAGATTTGCTGGTTTATAAGAAAATGCTTACTTTTGCAAAAAATACGACTTATGGGAACTGTTGAAGTAAGCAATAAAGGTGTAAGGTTGGACGTTTCTGTCTTTCTGTATAAGGACGGGGATGTATATAATGCCTATTGTCCGGAGCTTGACCTGGTGGGATGCGACTATACCGAGGAGGGCGCCAGAAAGTCGTTTGACATAGTTCTTTCAGACTATCTGGAATACACAATTGCAAATGGAACGCTGGAGCGTGACCTTACGCTTCACGGATGGCATCAATCCAAATCGGGCAAAGTAATGAAGCCAACGCCTTCGACGATGCTTCGCCGTAGCCAGTTGAAATCTGTTCTTGGAAGAAGTGAGTTCAGCAAATATACAGTGCCTGTGACAGTATGACACGCCAGAAACTGTCAAATATCCCGCTTGCTGACTTCCGCCGTTTTCTCTTTGACATGGGATGCAAGCGGGTAGAACAAGGGACCAAAGGTCGTGGCGGTCATGAAAAGTGGATTCGCAGCGACTTAACCCGTCCCATCACACTGCAGACACATGTTGACCCTGTGTCTGAATTAGTGGTGAGAAACACACTTGCAAACTTGTGCATGACAAAAAAGCAATTCTTTGAGTACTACTATAAGAAGTAGTCCATCTTCTCCCTCTACGGCTAGCTGCTCCCCGTAAGGGTGTGAACATTGTTGGCGGGAAGAAGGTTGTTGCGAGATAGCAACTACAATTAATTGAGTCCACTTTACAACTGAAAAAGAGAATTGTCCGAAAAAATCCGCAGGCTTCGGACAAAAATCCGAAGCGGTCGGACAAAAATCCGAAGGCTTCGGATTTTTTCGGACGATTGCATTTATCTCATTTGTCTATTACTTCTATTGCGGGGAGTGCAGTGCAATGAAGGATGAAGGCTAATTAAATGATTTCAACTGTTCAAGAGCATCGTAGGCGGTGACGTCCATGCGGGTGGGGGTGATGGCGACGTAGCCGTTGTCCAAAGCCCAGCGGTCGGTGTCGGTGGCATCCGGCTCGTCGTTGTGGTAGTGACCCACCATCCACCAGTAGTCATAGCCGCGGGGGTGATGGCATTTCGTCACCTCGTTCTGCCACGAGCCGAAGCCCATGCGGCACACCTTCACGCCTTTGTAATCACTCCCCTCAGGAAGAGGTGTGGGGTGAGAGGTGAGAGGTGAGGACTGAGCATCGAGAAGCGGGAAATTGATGTTCAGGCAAACGCCTTTCGGCAGGCCGTCCTTCAGCACCTGGGCAGTGAAGCGCTTGACATAGGGGCGCATAGGCTCGAAGTCGGCATCGGGCCTGAAGTCACAGAGGGAATAGGCCACTGAGGGGATGTGCTTCATGCATCCCTCCATCACTACGCCCATCGTACCACTGTAGTGGGTATTCACCGAGGCATTGTCGCCGTGGTTGATGCCACCGATGACGATGTCAGGGCGGCGCGGCACAATCTCGTGCAGCGCCATCTTCACACAGTCGACAGGCGTGCCGTTGCATGACCATATTTCTACGCCATCGCTCTTTTCACGCAGGGTGAGCATGAGCGGTGTGGTGGCAGAAAAGGCACAGGCATAGCCCGAGCG
>JAILAA010000123.1 GCA_024681875.1 Prevotella sp. | reverse complement strand
TGCTCTACCAACTGAGCTACGGGTGCAACGCTTTTTGTTTTGCGGGTGCAAAGGTAGACATTTTTTTTGTATCCCGCAAATTTTCCGCCGACTTTTTTTATTTTTTAAGAAAACTTATTTGGTCTTGAAAGTCAGGACGGTTTGGCCTAATGTGATGACAGTGTTATCGACGAGCTTGATATAGGCTCCGACAGTGAATGCCTGACCATTGACAATCACGGGGTTAAGGGCTTTCAGTACCCTGAGCGTGTAGCTGAAGCCGCCTTGGTTAGGGGTGGCCTCGATGCAAACGGAACGACGGCTCATCTGTGGGTCGCTGAACTGTAGGTCAGATGGTGTTCCCGGATCTTCGCGTCCGACAATGTTCTCACCGGTCTTGATGGCAAACTCTTTCTTGCTGCAAAAGAAACCTCCGCGTCCCCATTGCAGAACGGCATTCGTTTTCTGGGGTTTAGAAGCTACAACGGTTTTTTTACCATTGGAAACAGGTGGAAAGGGCGGTATCGGTGGGTTCGGATATACTGGCGGATGGGGACCCGGCTGCTGATTGTTGATGTCCTCAGGAATGTCTAATGAGATGCCGATAGCCGGTCCTTGCGGTGTTACAGGCTGGGGCTTTTGTTTAGGCTGCTGTGGGATGTCTGCCTTGGGCTGTGGTTTTTTCTTAGGCAGAAAGGTAATAAACTCTTCTTCCGGCCGGACTTCAGCGTAGGTCTTTGCATTACACTTCTCACAGGTGAAGTATTGGGTTCCTGCAACGAGAGGGGTAATCACGATAGGTTCGTTGCACTTAGGACATACCCAGCCGCATTCCTTTTTTACATAAAGGGGCGTCTCCAGTCTGTAAACACTGGGGCTTTCCTTGATGGGGGCCTTGAGCATGCGTACGGGAAGCGGTTCGTTGGTATCGTTTGTCGCCATGTCGTTTGTTGTCTTAGATATAAATAGGTTTGTGCTTGCAAAGTTAAACATTATTTTCCGAATATTGACAAATTTGCAAAAAAAGTTTCAAATTATTTGTGTAATTGGGAGAATTGTTATAATTTTGCACACGGAAATAGCAAAACGACAGAATGATGACGCATTTTAATGCATATTATTACTTCTACTTTTACTTTGCAAGCCATTGTGAAGCGGGTAGTCGTAAGTAAAATTTCTAGAATTGAAAATTGAAGAATTGAAATAAGACCCCGCTTCACTTAGGTGAAAGTGGGGTTCGTTTTTATAAAAAGGGATTATGAGAAGAATAGCCATACAGGGCGAGATAGGGTCGTTTCACGACATCGCTGCCCACGAGTATTTCAAGGGTGAACAGATGCAGCTCATCTGCTGTTCCACCTTTGAGCAGGTCTACGAGGCTGTGGCCAGCGACCCGACGATCATTGCGATGGCGGCCATCGAAAATACCATTGCAGGATCGTTGCTGCACAACTATGAGCTGCTGCGCGACAGTGGCACTACGGTGGTAGGCGAGCATAAGCTGCACATCACCCACTGCATCTGCTGTCTGCCCGACGATGATTGGACGACCATCACTGAGGTGCACTCGCACCCCGTGGCCCTGATGCAGACGCGTCACTATCTGGAGCACCACCCGCAGCTGCGCATCGTGGAGGCCGACGACACAGCCGGCTCGGCCAAGATGATAGCCGAGGGAGAACATCGGGGGTGGGCCGCTATCTGCCACGCCGAGGCTGCACGCCTGTACGGACTGAAGGTGCTGGAGGACGGCATCGAGGACAACAAGCACAACTTCACTCGCTTCCTGGTGTGCTCATCAGCACAGAAGGCCGACCTCTTGCGGCCTATTACCGAGGCTAACAAGTCGAGCATTGTCTTTGCACTGCCTCACGAGGAGGGCAGTCTCTCGGCTGTGCTGGCCATCCTTTCGTTCTACAAGATCAACCTCACTAAGATTCAGTCGCTGCCCATCATCGGCCACGAGTGGGAATACCTGTTCTACGTCGATGTGATGTTCGAGTCGCTGGTGCGCTATCGTCAGGCCATCGATGCCATTTTCCCGCTGACAAAAGACTTGAAGATATTAGGAGAATATAAAGGCAATTAAGAATTATGATACAACCTGCAGAGAGATTAAGCTTAGTAAGCGAATATTATTTCAGCCGCAAGCTGAAGGAGGTGGCACAGATGAATGCTGAGGGCAAGGACATTATCAGTCTGGCCATTGGCAGCCCCGACATGCCACCGTCGGAACAAACCATCGAGAAGCTGTGCGAGGTGGCCAGGTGTCCCGATGCTCACGGCTATCAGCCCACAATGGGTACGCCTGAACTGCGCGAGGCAATGGCAGGATTCTATAAGCGTTGGTATGACGTAGAACTGGATACGAAGACGGAAATACTGCCGCTGATTGGCTCGAAGGAAGGCATCCTGCATGTGACGCTGGCCTTCGTGAACCCTGGCGACGGCGTGCTGGTGCCCAATCCGGGCTATCCGACCTATACGTCGCTGTCGAAGATACTGGGAGCTGACATCATTAATTATAATCTACGTGAGGACAACGGATGGCAGCCCGACTTTGACGAACTGGAGAAGAAGGATCAGTCGAGGGTGAAACTGATGTGGACGAATTATCCCAATATGCCGACAGGAGGTCGCGCACGCCGTGAGACCTACGAGCGACTGGTGAAGTTTGCCACCGATCATCACATCGTCGTGGTCAACGACAACCCCTACAGCTTCATTCTCAGCGAAGAGCATCTGTCTATTCTGCAGAGTCCCGGTGCCAAGGACTGCTGCATTGAGTTCAACTCGATGTCGAAGAGCCATAACATGCCTGGTTGGCGTGTAGGCCTTTGCGCCACTAATGCTCAGTTCATCTCGTGGATTCTGAAGGTGCAGTCAAACATAGAGAGTGGCACTTTCCGTGGCATCCAGCTGGCAGCCGCTGAGGCCTACAGGAACGATGAGAGCTGGCACCGCCAGTACAATATCGATACCTATGCCCGTCGGCGCAAGTATGCTGAGCAGATTATGGAAGCCCTGGGTTGCACCTACGACCCGCAACAGGTGGGTATGTTCCTCTGGGGTAAGATACCCGAAGACATCAGGAATGTGGAGGATCTGACGGAGCGCGTGCTTCATGAGGCCCGCGTGTTCATTACTCCCGGCTTCATCTTTGGCTCGAACGGTGAGCGCTACGTCCGCATCTCGCTCTGTGCCAAGGAAGAGAAGCTCGAAGTTGCGCTTCGGAGGATTGAAGGATTGAAGGATTGAAGGATTGAAGAATTGAAAAATTGAAGAATTGAAAAATTGAAGAATTGAAAAATTGAAGAATTGAAAAATTGAAGAATTGAAGGATTGATAATGAAAGAAATCGTAGTTGCAAATTTGAGCTTGGATTTTGCATTGCGCATTGTGAACTTATATAAGTATTTGTGCGATGAGAAATTTGAGTATGTTATGTCAAAGCAGTTGTTGCGCTGTGGTACGAGTATAGGTGCAAATATTGCTGAAAGTGAGCATGCGCAAAGTAAGGCAGATTTCATATCAAAATTATATATAGCATTAAAGGAAGCGAATGAAACAAAATATTGGCTTACACTTCTACAAAAAGCAGATTTTCTTACAGACTCAGAATACGAGTCGATGATGAAAGATTTGCGGATTATCGTGGGAACATTAGTAAATACAATAAAGAAAACAAAAAATAACCAATCGGAATTGTAGATGAGAAGAACTTCAATTCTTCAATTCTTCAATTCTTTAATACTAAAAGTATGGAACTGGAGCTTGAACCTTTGAAACTTCCGAGTGACAATGAACGTCCTTTCGTGATTGCCGGGCCTTGCTCGGCCGAGACCGAAGAACAAGTGATGACGACCGCCCGACAGCTGGCTATGAAAGGCTGTCACAACTTCCGTGCTGGCGTGTGGAAACCACGTACCAAGCCAGGCGGATTCGAGGGCAATGGCGAGAAGGCACTGCCCTGGATGAAGCAGGTGAAGGAGGAAACCCACATGCTTATCTCTACTGAGGTAGCTACGCCTGAGCATGTGGAGCTGGCATTGAAATATGATATGGACATCCTCTGGATTGGTGCACGCACGACAGCAAACCCCTTTGCCGTGCAGGCTCTGGCCGATGCCTTGAAAGGTACCAACGTGCCTGTGTTCGTGAAGAACCCGGTGAATCCCGACTTGGAGCTATGGATAGGTGCCCTGCAGCGACTCAATCAGGCTGGCGTCAAGCGTCTGGGAGCCATCCATCGCGGCTTCTCCAGCTATGAACAAAAGATTTATCGTAATGCTCCGATGTGGCAGATACCCATTGAGTTACACCGCCGCATTCCCGAACTGCCCATTATCAGCGACCCGTCGCACATCGGCGGACGCCGGGAGCTGATAGCCCCGTTATGCCAGCAGGCTATGGACTTAGGCTTCGATGGTCTGATTGTCGAGAGCCACTGTGACCCCGACAAGGCATGGAGCGATGCCAAGCAGCAGGTGACGCCCGATGTGCTGGATTATATCTTAGCCCTGCTGGTCATCCGTGACGAGCATGTGACCACAGAGAGCATCCAGCAGTTACGCAAACAGATTGACGAACTGGACAACCAGCTGATGGAAATCCTGTCGAGGCGTATGAGTGTCTGCCGTGAGATCGGTCACTACAAGAAGGAGCATAACATGACCGTGCTGCAGGCCACGCGCTATAACGAGATACTGGAAAAACGCGGTGTCCAGGGTTCACTATCGGGCATGGCTCCTGAGTTTGTCGCCAAGGTCTTCGAGAATATTCATGAGGAGAGTGTGCGTCAGCAGATAGAGATCATCAATAAGTAGTGCTCCATAATAAGATGTGGTCCGCTTGCAAGCTTGCAAACGGACCACATCTTTATTATACCCTTCGCGCAAATGCTGTGATATAGCCGAAAGGTCATTTCTTTATACTGCTATCGTTTTTGTCGCCATAATGGGAGGAGGCGTAACTGCCATAATTGCCATAGCCATACTTTCCATAGCCATACTTACCATAGCCGTAGCGGCCATATTTTCCGTAGCGGCCATAGCCATAATAGTAGCCGTACTTCCTCTTTGACATGTCCACTCCATTGAGTACCACGCAGGCATTGGGAAGCTTGTTTTCCCCAGCTAGTGAGTCGAGTAGTGCGAGGTTCGCCTTTGGCGTATAGTCGGCACGGCAGACGAGGCAGCTGACATTGGCATAGCGGGCCAGTTGCAGGGTGTCAGTAACCAGTCCTACGGGAGCTGTGTCGAGGATGATATAGTCGTACTTCTCGTACAGCAGGTCTAACACCTCCTTCAGACTCTTTCTACTCAAAAGCTCCGTAGGATTCGGAGGAATAGGTCCAGACAGCAGAAGGTCAAGATTGGGGTTCACCCCGGAGCTGCACGTTTCTTTGTGCAGGAGTTCTGCGGTGACATGCTCCGCCCTGAGCAGGTTGGTGAGGCCCTGTTTTGAGTTTGACGTTCCGAACAGCCGTCCGAGTGCAGGTTTGCGGATATCACATCCCACAAGCATAACTTTCTTGCCGAGTAATGCGATCGACACTGCGAGGTTGGCGGCGAGGAAGGTCTTGCCTTCGCCTGAGGTGCCTGAGGTGAAGAGAATAAATTTCTCGTTCTCCGCCATCATAAACTGCACATTGGTGCGCAGTGAGCGGAACACCTCGTCCATCTGGCTGTTCTTGTCGGCCTGAACCACGATGCCCGCAGCGGTCTTCGCCTTTTCGTTAGCGACGGGCACATCGGCCACGAGAGGCAGTTTAGTGAGCGAGACGACATCCTCGCGGCCCTCTATGCGATAGCGCAGCAACCCTCGGAGGAGCAAGATAGCCAGCGGGATGAGCAGACCTATAAAGAAGGCTAATCCAAAAATCTTGCCCTTTTGCGGGCTTACTAGTCCCATGAGCAGGGGTGGGGCAATGAGTTTTCCCTTATCAGCCGTTGCTGCCAAGGAGATGCTGTTTTCCTCTCGTTTCTGCAGCAGTATCAAGTAAAGGCCCGAGCGCACTTCCTGCTGGCGGCCTATCTCATTGAGCACGCGCTCCTGCTCCGGTGTGTTGCCGATGCGCCCTTGGTATCTGTCATACTGGGCCTGGGTGGATTTGCGCTGCAGTTCGGCGGAATGGCGGGCCTGCATCAGTGCCTGTCGGATGGATGCCTCCAAGTCATCAAGGGTGGTAGTCAGCGTCTGCACCCGTGGCGACTGTTCGCTGGCACTACGCATGAGTCTATTGCGTTCCTGTACCGTAGTGTTGTAGTTGGCTATCAACTGTGTGGATGCTTGGTCGTTCATGCCGATATTTGCTGGTATCAGCTTGTAGTGGTTTTCAGGGTTATCGACATATTGTCGCAGATAGTCAAGCAGTTGCAGCTGCGTGTTTATATCAGCCAGACGGGCCAAGTATTGAGCCGAGAGCTGTAATGACTGTGCTGCATCAGCCTCTAATTGAGTGACCGCGTTGCGCCGCTTGTAGTTCTCCAAATCGCTTTCCGTTGTCCCCAGTTCGGCATCAATCTTCTCTAAACGCTCGTTGATGAACTTCTCCGTCTTCAGGGCTATCTCGTTTTTGTCATCATTGGCTTGATCGTTATAGCATTGCACAAGTGCGTTGATGAAGTCGATGGCCCGTTTGGTACTTTCGTCATTGAGTGTGATGTCAGCAATCGAGGTTTCCTTCGATGTCGGCACCACGCTCAATCGTCCCATATAGTTGAGGGCGACCACCATGGGCGGACGTATGGTGACAAGGAGCGTTGCTCCTTTCTCCAAAGGGCCTTTTTTGTTATTTCTGTACTCTGGGTTGTTCAAGAAGGAGATGGTGCCGAATACTGTATTGAGTGAAGTGCCAAGTGAATCAATGTCCTTGCTGTACTCTTCATTCCATTTGTTCCCGTTGGTAAATAGCGAGATGTCGGCATGATAGCCCTCTCCTTTCTTCGTGATGGCTATCTGTATAGAATAGACTCCCTCCAGCATGTAGTAGTCTAACGAGTCGAGCGACACTGGGTCGAGATCTACAATGATAGGCTGGTTGGAATAGACCAGCTGTTTTCTGAAGCGCCCGTCAATCCGATACTCCGTATAGAGTTTCAGGCGCTTCACGGCATCATGCACCGTTACCGGCGACTGCAGTATCTCTAACTCATTTTCGAAACCGCTGGAGTTGTTCATGATGCCGAAGTCTTCCATGTTCGGGAGCATCTGCCTGACCGAAGTTCTCGCATTCTTTTCTTCATCCTTCACCAACATTCTGGCCGATACCTGATAGATGGGTTGGGTATAGCGCAGATAGAAGTAGGCACCGCCCATACAGATGAGTAACGAGATCAGATACCAGTGCCAGTTGAGCACAAGATGTGAAAACACTTTTTGGAAGTTTAAACCAGTTCCTTTCCTCTCGTCGTCGCCTAAAAGATTATTCAGGTCGTCGAGGGCTTCCAAATCAAAATTTACTTTGTCTGACATAATATTAATATTTTATAATTTTACACGTTGAAGTCAATAAAGTAACGAATATCATAGGGGTATGAGAAAGTGGTTAGTGAT
>JAILAA010000040.1 GCA_024681875.1 Prevotella sp. | reverse complement strand
GTCTCTGAAAAAAGTCAAACTAGAACGCGTAGAGACCAAAAAGTGGCATCTTTGCATCATCAGTAACGAAAAATCGAAGCCCAAAAGCTGCACATTTTTTGAATAGCGTGCAGTTTTTGGGCTTTTTGATGCCTTTTTCAGAGCCAAAACCAGCCTTCGCAATTCCGTCGCGAAGCCACTTTTTTTCAAAAGTAGGCTCCGCGTGAAAAAATCTAAGCTAGATTTTTTTGCGCGCGACTTTGCCAAAATTACAAACAAGTCAAAAAAACATTTATCCCGTTGACTCTCTGCAAGATAAGCAAACTTCAAAAATACGGCGATATTTCGAATCAGAATTTCTTTGGTCCAGAATTTTCAAAATATGAGGGTAGTTAATCGCCTTTTTTGTAAATATTTCCTACCTGTTTTTTCTATACCGCAATGCGATTTAAACAAGAAAAAAAGACGGGAATGCTTTGCTGTTCAGAAAAAAATAACTACTTTTGCACAATTGAATAATAACATGACATGAACTTCTGGTGGATATTATATACGATTGACGGACTGCTCTTCGCCCTAGTGGCGTTTACAGTGCTCTATTTCCTGGTGTTCGCGGTGGCAGCCATGCTGAAACACAGCAGCGAGGTGAAGCACGCCAAGGTGCAGAACCGTTTCATCGTGCTGGTGCCGTCGTATAAGAATGACCAGGCTATCCGCAACACTACGCGCTCTATCTTGGGACAGAACTACCCACAGCGCCTGTTCGACGTAGTAGTAATCAGCGACCATGAAAGCGACATGACGAACATGCAGCTGGCGCAGCTGCCCATCACGTTGCTAACGCCTAACTTCGACAAGAGCAGCAAGGCGAAGTCGTTGCAGTATGCCATCTTCAACCTGCCGAAATTTAAGATCTACGACGCCGTGATTATCCTTGACGCGGGCAACATCGTGAAGCCCGACTTCTTAGACGAGGTGAACGACGCCTATGCCTCGGCCGGCACGAAGGCCATACAGACGCGCCGTCTGTCTGCCAACCGCGACACGCCTTTCTCGCGTCTCGACTCGGTGTTCGAGGAAGTCAACAACACCATCTTCCGCCGCGGCCATCAGGTGATGGGGCTGTCTGCGGCGCTCAACGGCTCGGGCTGCGTGTTCGACTTCCAGTGGTTTAAGTCTCACATCATGAAGGTGCGCTCGGCCAACGACGTGGAGAAGGCACTCGACGCCCTGCTGATGCGCGAGAACATCTACGTGGACTATTTTGAGGACATCCACGTCTTCGACGAGAAGACGCGCACGCTGAAGGAGTTTAACAAGCAGCGCAGCAAGTGGATTCACACGCAGATTCACGCTCTGATCAACAACCTTCATTTCCTGCCAGGTGCCATCGTCAACCGCCGCTATGACCACATCGACAAGATTGTGCAGTGGATGCTTATTCCCCGCACCATCCTGATGGCCATCATAGCCGTGATGAGCGTTGTCCTTCCTTTCATCTATATGTCGCTGGTCATCAAGTGGTGGGTGGCTGGAGCCGTCGTGCTTCTTGCCTTCGCACTGGCGACGCCCGACTATCTGGTGGACGACAACTGGGACCGCGACTTTGCGAAGGCGCCGCTGGTGGGCCTTGGTGGCTTTGTCAGCGCTTTTGAGGCAGGAAGGAGCGAGGCAGCCGAGCGGGTGAACACAGCCGCCCTCTGGGTGAAGAGCCAGAAAGAGAAGAAAAGAAAAAGGCTACGCTAAATGGGCTACATACTGCTACATATCGTTGACTGGCTGCTATGGACTGTCTTGGCAGCCTCTACAATCTATATACTGGTATTTGCCCTGGCCAGCTGCCTGCCACGCCGAAAAGCCTCCCCCGCCCCTTCCGATGTAGGGGGAAACGGTGCTTCTGTCATCCCACCTTCTGAGGGACAGAGACAGTCTTTCCTTATTCTCTTCCCTGCCTACAAGGAGGACAGCGTCATCGTCAGCTCAGTACGGTCGGCGCTAGAGCAGGACTATCCCAAGGAGCTGTTTCATGTGGCCGTTATCTCTGACAACATGCAGCCTGAGACTAACGAGCAGCTGTCGCAGCTGCCCATCACCGTGCTACAGCCCGACTTCGAGAAGAGCAGCAAGGCCAAGGCGCTGCAATATGCCGTCTCCTACTTCTCACCTCACACCTCACACCCCTCACCTCTCACCCCTCACCCCACAAAAGTAGTCATCCTTGATGCCGACAACATGGTGGAGCCCGACTTCCTGTCGCGTCTGGATGCTGTGTGCCGACAGGGGCACCGGGCCATTCAGTGCCACCGCACGGCGAAAAACAGCGACAACGGCATTGCCGCCCTCGACGGTGTGAGCGAAGAGATTAACAACAGCCTTTTCCGCCGTGGCCACAGCCGTCTGGGGCTGTCGGCCGGGCTCATCGGCTCGGGCATGTGCTTCGACTATGAGCTGTTTGCCGAAGACGTCATGCAGCTCAGCTCAGCCGTGGAAGACCGCGAACTGGAGGGACTGCTGGCCCGTCAGGGTGTGCACATCCACTACGCCGAGGACATCATGGTCTACGACGAGAAGGTGAGCAGCAGCGACAACTTCCAGCGCCAGCGGTTGCGCTGGATGTCGGGCCAGGTGCAGACGCTGATGCTCATGCTGCCCTACGTGCCCAAGGCCATAGTGCGCGGCAATGTCAACTATGTGGACAAGACCTTCCAACAGGCCCTCGTCCCCCGTTCGCTGCTGTTGCTGTTCACTCCGCCGCTGGCCATCATCGTCACCATTTTCGCCGTCCTCTCATCTCACACCTCCCACCTCTCAACCCTCGCCTCCCACCTCTCACCCCTCAGATGGTGGCTTCTCTTCGCTGCCCAGTGTCTGGCCATCTTCATCGCCATACCGGCGCGACTGCGAATGAGGGCTCTGGGCCACGCTCTGCTCTTTCCCCGCATGGCCTGGCTCATGGCCAAGAATCTGCTGCACATGAGCCTGAAGAACAAAGACTTCCTGCACACTACACACAACACCACCGAAGTGAAATAAATGGGAGAACGCGTACATAAAAGCATACTCAACGCCGAAGTAAACCTGCTGTTTTACTTCCTCACGCTTGTCTTCGCCTTTTTCTCGCGCAAGATATTCCTCGACTGCCTCGGTGCCGAGTTCATCGGCCTGACAGGCACGCTGGGCAGCATACTGGGCTATCTCAACCTGACGGAATTCGGACTGGCAGGCTGCATCAGCTACTTCCTTTTCAAGCCCATTCAGACCAACGACAGGGAGAAAATCAAGGAAATCATGTCGCTCTTCGGCTACCTCTACTGTGTCATCGGCGGCATCATCCTTATCGGCGGCATTGTTGTCAGCCTCTTCTTTCCTTTCATCTTCAAGGACGCTGGCGTAGGGCTGGGCATTGTCTACTTTGCCTTCTACTCCATCCTCGGGTCGGCCATGATTGGTTACTTCATCAACTACCGTGCTCTGCTGCTGACGGCCGACCAGAAGAACTACCTGGTGTCGATCTATACCAAATCGGCCGACATCGTCAAGATTGTTTTGCAGATATACCTGGCCTACAACTACAAGAATGTGTATGTGTGGGTGGGCATCGAGTTTCTCTTCGCCGTCATCGGCTGCATCATTCTCAACTGGAAGATTAACAAGGAGTATCCCTGGCTGAAGGTGAACAAGCGCAATGGCAGGCACCTGCTGAAGAAGTACCCCGACGTGCTGGTGAAGACGAAGCAGGTATTCATACACAAAATCAAGGACTTCATGCTGGTGAAGAGCGACGAGCTGTTCATCTTCGCCTTCGTGTCGCTGAAGATGGTAGCCTTCTATGGCAACTACATGATTATCTTCTCACGGCTCATCTCGCTGTTCTCGTCGGTGACGGGAGGCGTCAGCTCCAGCGTGGGCAACCTCGTGGCCGAGGGCAACAAGCCCAACATGCTAAAGGTGTTCTGGGAGTACACCACCATCCAGCACACCATTGCCGCCATCCTCAGCTTTTCGCTCTACTCCTTCACCGAGCCGTTCATCGCTCACTGGCTGGGCCCCGAGTACATCATCGACCACAAGATTCTCATCCTGCTGATAGTCTTCATCTACATCACCAACTCGCGCAATGCCGTCGACAACTTCAACCATGCCCACGGCCTCTATGCCGACGTGTGGTCGGCCTGGACGGAGCTGGCGCTCAACATTGGCATCACCGTCGTCTGCGGCCTGCAGTGGGGCATCGTCGGCATCCTTCTGGGAAAGATTGTCAGTCTGCTGACCATTGTCGTGCTATGGAAGCCCTACTATCTCTTCACAGCGGGCTTCAAGGAGCCTGTGGGCGACTATTGGCGCGGTGTCATCAGAAACTATGCCATCTCCTTCGGCTCCTTCGCCTTGGCTGTCCTCGCCTTAAGTCTGCTGCCCATCGACCCCTATGATGGCATCAGTGCCTGGATTGCCTACTCGGCCACAGGTATGCTCATCTTCCTGTCCCTCGACCTGCCGGCCACCTATTTCTTTGCCAAAGGCTCGAAGGATGTCGTCAACAGAATCAAAAACATCAGAAAGTAAATGAAGTTCACAGTCATCACAGTCAACTACAACAACCGCGAGGGTTTGCTGAAGACACTCAAGAGCGTGACGGAGCAGACCTGCAAGGACTTTGAGTACCTCGTTATCGACGGCGGATCCACCGACGGCAGCGTCGACGCCATCAAGGAATATGCCGACCGCATCAACTACTGGGTATCAGAGCCCGACAAAGGTGTCTATCAGGCTATGAACAAGGGCATTGCACTGGCCAAGGGCGACTATCTGAACTTCATGAACTCGGGCGACTGCTTCTACGATGCCGAGGTGCTGGAGCACATGGCGGCCAAGCAGCTGACAGAAGACCTGATCGTGGGCCATGACTATCATTTCGACGAGGGCTCACAGCAGGGATTCTACACCATCCTGCCGCCACGCCTGTCGATGCTGAACTTCGTACACCACACCCTACCCCATCAGAGCACCTTCTTCAAGCGGCAACTGTTCGACGAGGTGCAGTATGACGAAACGCTGAAAATTGCCTCCGACTTGAAGTTCTACATCCACCAGATATGCGTCAACGAATGTAGCGTGAGGTATGTCGACGACGCCATCTGCCGCCGTGAGCCCGACGGCATCAGCAAGGCGCAGTACGAAAGGCGCCTGAAGGAGCACAGCCACGTCGTCAGCGAAGTGCTGCCACCCGGGGCCGTCAAAGACTACGAGACGCTCTACCAGTTAGACAAATGGACCATGTTCAAGCTCTTCCGTCTCCTGGAGAACGCCAAGGGTCGCAAGTGGCTTACTTACTGCATCAAAGTGCTTAACCGTCTCATCAAGTAGCGGCTGAGGAGTGTTTCTTCGAATGGAAACGCTCAAAGAAATGCGCCATCTTACATCCGGTTTCCTCAATGGGGTCATAGTGACGACGCACCCACGCAACATTAAAAAGCCATGTAGTGGGCGGATAAGTAAGCAGGAAAAAGAAGAAGGACGTAAAACACCGGCCTGCCTTCAACGGCTGAACGACGAAGCGCTTACGCAGCCGCTTCAGCTGTACGCAGTCTTCATCCGACAGTTTGCAATCATGCTGGAGGCGAAGGGCAACGAACAGATGGTGGAACATAAAGAAAAAAGTGTCAACCAGCAAATCCTCATACGGAGCGTCCAATACGGCATTGCCCATCATGCAGACACTGTCAACATAGGAGAGAGCTTTCTGCCGCGTCCTTGCTGTGTTTGAAATAGACGACGGACGGTCGTTCTCGTAGACGTAGGTGATATCAGGAATAATAACGGTCTTGGCAACATCCCTGAATAGGAAATACGTCCAAGGGGTGTCCTCGTAGATAATCCCCTCCATAAACTTGTTCCTGACGACAATGGAAGTCTTCAGCAGCTTGTTCGTGGCTGTGGCAACGACTTCCTTCTGATAGTTGAGCAGGCATTTCCGGAGCTGGAAGCCATCCATTACCAGCAATTGCGGCGTAACCTGAACATCCGGAATCCGTCTCAGTAATTTTCCTGACACCATATCAGCATCAGGATTGTCACCCACGGTCTTTACAAACTTCGACAGCGCACCAGTATACAGCCAGTCGTCGGAGTCGACAAAAAGGATATAGTCTCCAGAGGCTGCATCAATGCCGGTATTTCTGGCAGCTGACACTCCCCTGTTTCGCTCATGCCTGAGAAAGAGGAACGAGACATCGCCCTGATAGCCATCGGTCAGCGAATGGATAACCGACATGCTATTATCGGGCGAGCAGTCGTCAACAAAGACACACTCGACATGTGCCCCACAGCCATCCTGCTCCATAATGGACTGCACACACCGGCCCACGCACTGTTCAACCTGATAGACAGGCACGATGACGGAAATAGTAAGCTTTTCCATTCTGGCTGCAAAAATACAACAAAAAAAAGACAAAGCCATAAAAAAACGAGAGGAAATAGAAAAACACCTGCAATATTTGGCCCATTCAGAAAAAAACGCTATCTTTGCCCCTCCGTAACACATAACCATCAATGAAAAGCATCGTCGTACTCTTTCCCTATTTCGGAAAACTTCCTGCGCAATATGGTGCGTGGCGGGCGTCGGCACTCGGCAATGCCAACATAGACTTTATGTTCTTTACCGACTGTGACGTGGAGCCTGCCGACAACATCATCGTGCACAAGATGGAGTTCGACGACTTCAGGAAGATGGTGCAAGAAAAGTTCGACTTCCCCGTCATCCTTGACCGGCCCTATAAGATTTGCGACTTCCGCCCCGCCTTCGCCTATGTCCTTGCCGACTATGTGAAGAGTTACGACTTCTGGGGCTGGGGCGACCTGGACGTGGTGTATGGCGACATCCGCCATTTCGTCACCGACGACGTTCTGTCACACCATAAGCTCATCTCAGGCTGGGGACACTTCACACTTTACCACAACGACGACGACACTAACACCTATTTCATGAAGGAAGTGGACGGCTATCAAAGTTACAAAGATGCCTTCACCAAGCACGAGTCGGCATTTTTCGACGAATACAGCCATAAGGGCTTCGGCGACAAATGGGCAGGCTGCCGCCCGGAGGAATGCTGGCGCGAATGGCCCTTCGACAACGTGTCGAAGCCCAAACAGGCCTACCACTTCTGCAGCCTGAACAGAGGATGGAAGCAGGTGCTCTTCGAGCATGTGGGTAATAAGCTCTACATGGTGAAATATGAGAATGGAGAGCTGAAGAAGAAGGAGTCGATGTACGCCCATTTCCAGCATCGCGGCTATATGAAGGACACTGTGACCGACTACAGCCACTTCCTCGTTACGCCAGACGGCATTATGGACTACCCCCGGAAATGCGCCAAGCTGCGCCTGCGCTGGCTCAGCCGCAAACGCCGCATCAGGACATGGCGCTGCCAGTTTCACGACTATATCGTCTGGAAGCTAAACCTCAGCCACTACAAATAGTATTTGAACGCGGACATCACTTATTCTTTCGATAATGAAACAGAGGTTGAACTATATTGACATAGCCAAAGGCCTTGGCATCATACTGGTTGTGCTGTCACACATCAGGAACTCTGATGTCGCCAACTACGCCTTGGCGTTTTACGTCACCATTTTCTTCTTCTGTTCCGGCTATACCACCAGCTGTTCTCCGCAGGGGGACAAGGGAATGATGGCGCAGTTCAAGCGTCATGCCATCAAACTGCTGAAGCCCTACGTGTTCTTCAGCATACTGCTGGTCATCATCAGCGGCGAAATATACCTACAAGGGCTTATCGGCATTGTCTACTCACGCTACTCGCTCTACCCGCTCAGCCATCCCGACATACATCATTTCTTCATCTACGGCAACTACCCGCTGTGGTTTCTTACCTGTATGATTGTGGCCTACCTGCTGTTCTACGTCCTCGTATACAATCCTAAATACCGCTACTATCTGGCATCGCTCTATCTGGTCCTGACCATAGCGATGACGCAGCTGCCCATCCTGCTGCCCTGGAGCATCGACACGGCTTTCTTCATGGCCATCTTCATGTTTGCAGGCATGGAGACGAGAAGACTGATGCCGAATCTGTTCCAGTCAAAAACCGTCCATCCCTTGGTACTGTTCGCCATCATCATCTATGTCCTGCTGGTACCGCTTTGCTTCAATGTCAACCTCTCAGTCAGAGAGTACGGCAGCTCTATAGCGGTATGCTTCATAGCTGGCTTGACAGGCTGCCTGATGACCGTTTATGCGGCGCGGCTGCTTGAGAACACCTTTACGGGGACGCTGCTGCAAAAGATTGGGCAGCACTCGCTCACCATCTTCTGCATCCAGATACCCTTCATCCTTTGGGGAAAGGACATCTTCGAACATGTCTTCCCTCAGCCGCAGACACAGGTGCAGTTCATCGCCACCGTCATCTTCCAAACCCTCTTCACCATCACCGCAGGCTACCTGCTGTCGTTGCTACTTCACAAGAACGAGCGCATTAAAAAAATAGTCTTCTAACCCACCATGGAGCCAAAAACAATCATCATCGTCGTTCCTTGCTATAACGAGCAAGAAGTATTGGCAGACTCTAACGCCAAGCTCTTAAGTCTGCTACAGCAGATGATAGCCGACCGTGTCGCGTCGCCTGCCAGCAAGATACTCTATGTGAACGACGGCTCCAAAGACAACACCTGGGGCCTCATCAGTCAGTATTGCAAAGAGTATGAACACGTTAGCGGACTCAAACTGGCCAAGAACGTGGGACATCAGAACGCTCTGCTCTCAGGACTAAACGTTGCCAAGGACTGGGGCGACGCCATCATCTCCATCGACGCCGACCTACAGGACGACATCCACGTCATTCCTGAGATGGTACAGAAATTTGCAGAGGGCAAGGACATCGTCTATGGCGTGAGGAAGAAACGCACTACCGACTCCTGGTTCAAGCGCACCACTGCGCTGGGCTTCTACAAGCTCATGCACAGCCTTGGCGTGAAGTCCGTCTATAATCACGCCGACTTCCGTTTGATGAGCAAACGCGCCGTAGAGCATCTCTGCCAGTACAGGGAGCGCAACCTCTTCCTCAGGGGCATGGTGCCCCTCATCGGCTACGACACCGAATGCGTCTACTACGACCGTGCCGAGCGCCTGGCCGGCGAGAGCAAATACCCCATAGGCAAGATGGTGAACTTTGCCATCGACGGCATCACCTCGTTCAGCACCAAGCCTGTCAGGATGGTCTTCGGCCTCGGCTTCGTGTTCCTGATTATCACTCTGCTCATCCTGATTTACGTCCTCTACTCCTTCGTCACCCATAACATAGTGCCCGGCTGGGCATCCATCATCCTGTCCATCTGGTTTGTGGGTGCCTGTGTCCTCATGGGACTGGGCATCGTGGGCGAGTACATCGGCAAGATATACATAGAGGTGAAAGACCGCCCAAGGTACAACATTGAAGAAATCATCGAATAAGTACCCAACACCATGATGAAGTTCCTAAGACAAAGTCTGAAACTCGCTACGCTGCTCATGCCCTTTAGCAGTGCCGTCTTCTGGTATCTGGCCATCATCAACATCATCTCCAACTGTGCCACTGTTGTCTACTCCCACGGATGGTTTGCCATCCTGTGCATGGTCACGCTGGGGTTTATCACAGCCTACATAGAAACGGTATTTTACCTCATCTTTAGATGGAAGCCCGTCCAGATTGTCTATCTTATTGCTCTTGCCATTGTCTACAACATACTCATCATCACAGAGTATTTCAACGTGCTCAACTTCCAGACCACCTTCAAGGTCGACATCATTGAAATACTGGCAGAGACAAATACTATCGAGATACAGAACTTTGCCGATACCTACTTGCAGCCAGGCACCATCGGCCTTTGGACAGCCGTCATCCTGATGTTCAATGCCCTGACCGTCTGGCTGAGCATCCTGCTGAAAAAAAAGTGCCCCGTGCGAATCCCCTTGCTGCTCTCATTGGCCGGAATAGTCATCGTGGGCATCTTCCTCTTCAGCTCCGTCTTCTTCTACAACGGCATGGGCATCACCAATCACTCGTCACTGTCGCGTTTCGGCTATGCCTTCTACATGTGGCGGCAGAAGTTACAGTCTATAGAAACAGTGAGGCTCATCTGCAAAAACACCAAGGCAGAGAAGGTGATACCAGAAAGTCCCGACATCATCCTGATACTGGGCGAGTCGGCCAGTATCTACCATTCCCAGCTCTACGGATACGACAAACCCACCACACCACTCATGCAGAAAAGGAAGGACGACGGCGAGCTGCTGGTCTTCAGCGACGTTATCTCACCGGGCGATGCCACCTCCAAGACCATGTATGCAATCTATCCGCTGAAAGATGTCGACGACTCGCCTCTGTTCCCTGCCTGCTTCAAGGCTGCCGGTTACCACACTGTGATGTATAACAACCAGTATTTCGTCAACAACGGCATGAACTTCCTGTGCGACCCCGAGCTGTCAGACATTCTCTTCGAATACAGAAACGCTGGACGATTCCGCTACGACATGGAGATGGTAAACACCATCCAGCTCCAGTCAGCCCCGACACTCTACATCATCCACCTGTTTGGCCAGCACTATTTGTACAAGGAGCGATACCCCGAAGAATTCCGTACCTTCACGGCCGACGACTACGACAAAGAGCGATGGACCGAGGGACAGAGAGACGTCATCGCGCACTATGACAACGCCACCGTCTACAACGACTACGTCCTCAACAGCATTATCGACAAGTTCAAGGACAAGGACTGCTGCATCATCTACATCTCAGACCATGGTGAGGAAGTCTATGACATCAGGGACTTTGTAGGCCACGGCAGCGCGCCCCACTCGCCCGACATCAGCTACCAAGTACGTGTGCCCATGTTCGTATGGTTTTCACCCACGTTCAGCAGGCCCGACGTCGCCGACCATCTAAAGGAACTGACGGACAAGCCGCTCATCACTTCTTTCATCCCTCACACACTGCTTGACCTGGCCGGCATCAGGACAGAGCACTTCGATGCCACCAGAAGCATTGTAAATAGCCTGTACGACGGGAACAGACATAGAATCACCGTAGACGACATCGATTTCGACAAATAAAACAGTTAAATATACGACGTGGTTTAGAGATTATTGTGCCATGTTTAGAAAACTCACCTGTTTTTAAAGAATCTGAGGTTTGTGTTTTGCCATTTGAGATAGTTTTTGTAATTTTGCCGTCAAATTACAACAATAACAAATTCAGTCTTATGGCAAACGCATTAACAAGAACAGACTTCCACTTTGAAGGGCAGAAAAGCGTGTACCACGGTAAGGTGCGCGACGTGTATGACATCAACGACGACATCCTGGTGATGGTGGCCACTGATCGCATCTCGGCCTTCGACGTGGTGTTGCCTAAAGGTATCCCTTTCAAAGGACAGGTGCTCAACCAAATAGCCGCTAAGTTCCTCGACGCCACGACGGACATCTGTCCGAATTGGAAGTTGGCCACGCCCGACCCGATGGTGACGGTGGGCCTGAAATGCGAGGGATTCCGCGTAGAGATGATCATCCGCTCCATCCTCACCGGTTCGGCATGGCGCGAGTACAAGAACGGGGTCCGCGAGCTGTGCGGCGTCCGTCTGCCCGACGGCATGAGGGAGAACGAGCGTTTCCCCGAGCCTATCATCACTCCGACGACGAAGGCCGACGAGGGCCACGACATGAACATCTCTAAGGAGGAAATCATAGCCCAGGGCCTCGTTTCGAAGGAAGACTACGAGGTGATGGAGGACTACACCCGCCGCATCTTCGCCCGCGGACAGGAAATAGCCGCCAAGCGCGGCCTCATCCTCGTCGACACGAAGTATGAGTTCGGCAAGCGCGACGGTAAGGTCATCCTCATCGACGAGATTCATACGCCTGACTCTTCACGCTATTTCTACGCCGACGGCTACGAGGAGAAATTAGCCAAGGGCGAGCCGCAGCGCCAGCTCTCGAAGGAATTCGTGCGCCAGTGGCTCATCGAGCACAACTTCATGAACGAGCCCGGCCAGACGGTGCCCGAGATGACCGACGAATACGTGGCCAGCGTCAGCGACCGCTACATCGAGCTCTACGAGCACATCGTGGGCGAGAAGTTCGACCGCGCCGTAGACACCAATAACATTGACCAGCGCATTGAAACAAATGTGAGCGAATGGCTTACCAGCAGGAAGAGATAAAGCCCTACAACGACGGGGCGAAGGCACAGCAGGTGGAGGCGATGTTCGACAACATTGCACCTACCTACGACACGCTGAACCACCGTCTGTCGTGGAACATCGACAAGGGCTGGCGCCGCAAGGCCATCAGCTTCCTACAACAATACAAGCCTCAAACGGTGCTTGACATTGCCACCGGCACGGGCGACTTCGCCATCATGTCAGCACAGATGCTGAAGCCACAGCGACTTGTCGGCGCAGACATCAGCGAGGGCATGATGGAGGTGGGACGGAAAAAGGTAAAGGAGCTGGGTTTGGACGACATTATCTCCTTTGAGAAGGAGGACTGTCTGAGTCTCAGCTATGCCGACAACAGCTTCGACGCTGTGACAGCGGCCTTCGGCATCCGCAACTTCGCCAACCTCGACAAGGGGCTGAAAGAGATGTGCCGCGTGCTCAAGACAAACGGACATCTTGTCATCGTAGAGCTGACCACGCCACCACGCTTTCCCATGAAGCAGCTGTTCGGCATCTACTCACACACAGTACTGCCCGTCTACGGGCGTATTGTTTCGAAAGACAAGCAAGCCTACTCCTACCTGCGGCGCACCATCGAGGCCTTCCCACAGGGCGAGCGCATGATGGAGATTCTCAAGCAGGCCGGTTTCCAGGAGACGGCGTTCAAGAGACTCACCTGCGGCATCTGCACACTCTACACGGCCACCAAGTCGTGACAACGAAATAACGTCATAATGCTTTATGGATAAATACGGACTTATCGGCTACCCCCTTGGCCACTCATTCTCAGTGACCTACCACAACCAGCGTTTTGCCGACGAAGGCATTAACGCAAAGTACATCAACTTCGAGATTCCCAACATCGAGCAACTCATAGAGATACTCAGCCAGAATCCAGAATTGAAGGGGCTGAATGTCACCATCCCCTACAAGGAGAAGGTGCTGCCATATCTCGACTATATCAGTCCTGAGGCGAGGGCCATCGGCGCTGTCAACGTCATCCGCGTAGTGCACGAAGGGACGAAGATTGTGCTGCGTGGCTACAACAGCGATGTCATCGGTTTCGTACAAAGCATTGAGCCAATGATAGAGAGCCACCACAAGAAGGCCTTGGTGTTGGGTACGGGAGGCGCATCGAAAGCTGTATGCTACGGACTGAAGTCTCTGGGCATCGAGCCAGTGCTCGTCAGCCGCTATGAGCGTCCGGGCACCATCCAGTACGAGAGCATCACTCCTGATGTTGTTCACGAATACAATGTCATCGTGAACTGTACGCCACTGGGAATGTTCCCTAAAACCGACACCTGCCCCCCCCTGCCCTACGATGCACTGGACGAAAGAAACATCCTATACGACCTTATCTATAACCCTGACGAGACGCTATTCATGCGCAAGGGAGCCGATCGCGGTGCCGCAGTGAAGAACGGCCTGGAGATGCTGCTGCTGCAGGCTTTCGCCTCGTGGGAGTTCTGGACTGGCCGTGAACAGTAATTCTTCTTTCTAACATTATATTTATGGTATTAATTTTTACGATAATAGGGTTGGTGCTGATAGGCTTTGTGACCTATGGCTTCGGCGTAGTGAACAAACAGCCCACGAAGGTGGAAGGTCCTACTCGCGAGGACGAGATCAACAAACTGACAGACATTTTCAACGGCAATGTAAAATCGCTGAAGCAGACCTATCAGGAAAAGAAGAAAGAGCTGAAAGGCAAAGACAAAGAGCTGAAAGAGCTGAAAGCCGAAATCACGAAGTCCTACAACGGCATGCGCGAGGGCTATAACCAGATGGTGGCAGCCGTCACAGCACCGCCCACGAAAAAGAATCCCGTGCGCGCTTTCTGGAACAAAGTGTTCTACGGCGGCATCCTCGCCAGCCTCACCTGCTGCTTCGGCACCGGCATGGTGGCTGTCAGCAGTGATGAAGAAGGGCCGCAGAAGCTGATGGGCAAGACGTCGGCTTGGAACGCAGACAACATTCCCATGCCACATCTGGAGGACGAGAGCCAGTATGTGGCCAACCCCGACGGCGTGCTCTCGAAGGAAACCGTCGACAGCATGAACGTCATGCTGCAGAGGATGGACAAAGAGCTGGGCATAGAGACGGCCTTCGCCGTGGTGAACCACTGTGAGGGCGGCGATGCTTTCCGTCTGGCACAGGACATGGGTAACAAATACGGTGTGGGACGCAACGACCGCGGCCTCGTCGTTGTCATGGCATACGGCGACCACGACATCAACATCTCTCCAGGATATGACCTCGAGTCAACCCTTACCGACGGCAAGTGCGGTGGTCTGCTCGACGACTATGTTGTGCCCTTCCTGAAGAAGAGCCAGCCCGACAGCGCCATGCTCTACCTCACACGTGCCCTCTTAGAGGTGCTGAAGGAACAGGACGAGTTGTCGCCCGTCTATGAGAAGCCCACCACCGACGAGGAGCGCGATCTGGGCATCGTGGGCATGGGCACCATGGGCCTGTGGGGCCTGTTGGGCCTACTGCGCCGCAAGCTGAAGAAGAAGGGGCTGATGAAAGAAAACTTCACGCCGCTGAAGACTGTGGCTCCCAACCCCACCATCGAATTTGTCAGCACCGGCATCGGTGCAGGCAGCACCTACAGCAGCTACCGCAGAGACAGGGACGACGACAGAAGAAGCTATCGCAGTAGCAGTAGCAGCAGTAGCAGTCGTGGCAGCTATGGCGGCGGTCACTTCGGTGGCGGCGGCGCATCACGCAAGTGGTAATGGGAATTGAGTATTGGGAATTGAGAACAAGCTATAATCATTAAACCAAATAAACTATGGACAAAAAGTACATCGGACTGGGCTGCCTCGGAGCTGTGGTGCTCGTGGTGGTCGTATTGTTTTTCTGGATCAAGGGTACCTACAACGGTATGGTAACAGCACAGGAGAATGCCAAGACCGCATTTTCGCAAATCGACGTAGTACTGAAGCGTAACTACCAGTTACTCAACTCGCTTGACAACATCCTAAAGAGGGCTGAAAATTATAATAAGAATGCTCTGCAGGACGCTATTGATGCACGAGCACGTGCCACCGCCATTACCATTGACCCGTCGAACTGCACGCCAGAGCAGATGAAACAATGGTCGCAAGCACAGGGTGACTTTACACAGGCCATGTCAAGGTTGCTCGTTGCTAATGAGAATTATCCTGATCTGCAAGCCAACCCGCACTTTACTAAGGTAATGGACGAGTTATCAGGAGCAGTGAACAGGCTCAGCGAGGCACGGCGCAACTTCAACGAGGTGGCAAAGGTGTACAACATAAAGGTGCGCAGCTTCCCCAACACTATTTTTGCTGGAATGTTCGGATTCCAGCCCATGCCCCTATATGAGGCTCCAGCTGGAACGGAAGAGAACACTACCGACTTCAGCTTGGATGAGCCTGGTGAGTCAGTAGTGAAATAACGACAATCAGACATGAGCAACAACCGCTACATGCAGCGTGGCGTCTCAGCAGCCAAGGAAGACGTCCATGCCGCCATCAAGAACATCGACAAGGGGCTCTTCCCGCAGGCTTTCTGCAAGATCATCCCTGACATTCTGGGCGGCGACCCGGAATACTGTAACATCATGCATGCCGACGGGGCTGGAACAAAATCCAGCCTCGCCTACATGTACTGGAAAGAGACGGGCGACCTCTCTGTGTGGAAGGGCATCGCACAGGACGCCATCGTGATGAACACCGACGACCTGCTGTGCGTGGGTGCCACAGACAATATCCTTGTCTCGTCGACCATCGGCCGCAACAAGCTGCTTATCCCGGGCGAGGTCATCAGCGCCATCATCAACGGCACCGACGAGCTCCTTGCCGAGTTGCGTGACATGGGCATCGGCATCTGGCCCACCGGAGGCGAGACAGCCGACGTGGGTGACCTCGTGCGCACCATCATCGTCGACTCGACCGTCACCTGCCGCATGAAGCGCAGCGACGTCATCGACAACGCCAACATCCGTCCGGGCGACGTCATCGTAGGCCTCTCCTCCACCGGGCAGGCCACCTACGAGCACCGCTACAACGGCGGCATGGGCAGCAACGGCCTCACCAGCGCCCGCCACGACGTCTTCGCCAAATACCTCGCAGAGAAATATCCCGAGAGCTACGACCACGCCGTGCCCGAGGAGTTGGTGTACAGCGGAAAATATGAACTAAGCAGTGTGGTTGAAGGTTCTCCCGTCAACGCTGGCCTGCTTGTCCTCTCCCCCACCCGCACCTACGCCCCCGTCATCAAGCGGCTGCTCGACGAACTGCGGCCTGAGGTACACGGCATGGTGCACTGCACAGGCGGTGCGCAGACGAAGGTGCTGCATTTCGTGGGCGAGAACTGCCGCGTCATCAAGGACAACATGTTCCCCGTGCCGCCGCTGTTCCAGGCCATCCATGAGTGCTCGGAGACCGACTGGCGCGAGATGTACCAGGTGTTCAACATGGGCCACCGCATGGAGATCTACGTGCGGCCCGAGGTGGCAGAGCAAGTCATCGCCATCTCAAAGAGCTTCAACATCGACGCACAGGTAGTTGGCCATATCGAGGAAGGACCGCGCTCGCTCACCATCAAGAGCGAATACGGCACGTTCAACTACTAATGAGCATGTTGCGATTTCTCCGCAACAAAAAGAACAGGCTATGCTGGAACTGAACGACGTTTTGATAAAGGGCGAGTCGCACACGCTGTCGCTGATGGCACGCGAGCGGCAAATCACCTGCGTGGCAGGCGGTTCACGCTGGCTTTACGCCATGCTGGGCTTCGAGCCCGTTGTGGCAGGTTTCATCAGCATCGACGGCGAGCCGCTGACGCCTAAGACTGCCTCGGCATTGCGTCGCCAGATGGCCTTTGCCCCTTGCCGCCTCGACGATGTAGGGCAACACATGCGCTATGAGGCGCCTACTGCCGACGATGTCTTTGCCCTGCGCGCCAACCGCCAGCTCTCCGACGAGACGCTGGAGGAAGAGACGGAGCAGACAGGCTGCCAAGGCCAGCAGGCACGCCTCTTGGCTGTCGCTGTCCTGCGAAAGAAGCCTATCCTTCTTGTGGAAGAGCCAGAGGTTTCCATGCTACCCTACCTTCGTAAGCAGGCTATGGCGGGCTGCACCGTCATCGTCAGCTCCACCGACAATGCCGTCATCAACGCTGCCGACAATGTGGTGGAAAACAATTCGGATCATTCGTAATAATCGTTGTCAGCAAAATAATAGACTATGTATTTCGGACAATTATCTGTGTGGGGAATTCTGATGGTCATTGTACTGTTGGGTGCAGCCTTTGCCATCCTGTGGATTGTTGACAAGAGAGTCGTGATGAAGGCGCTGCGCCCTAGCGTTCACCTGCCGCGTATACCGCAATCGCTGTGGTTGCCGCTGTTTGGTGCCATGCTGCTCAGTGCCCTTGCACTGACAGGATGTATGATGCTGAGTCTGTCGTGCCATGCGTTCTGGCCGTTGTTCATCATACTGCTGCTGTGCCTTTTAGGCTCCACGCCTCACGCCTTTGAGGTCTACCTACGCAGTCTGAAACATACAGAGGCACACCGCCGCTACCTGATAGCTAACGGCGCTACGCACTTGGAAAGCGTCGTGCCCAGTGCACGCCGTAGCCTGCGCGCCGCGTTCCTGCCGCTGTTGTGGCAGCGCTCGTCACACATGCCCTTAGCCATGCTGGTGTTATTCTGCACGCTGTTTCTGTGCGGTGCAACGATAGCTGCCGCCCTTGTCATCACACTGATGACATGGGCGGCAGCCATTGCCTCGGCAGTGCTCGCCATCATGCTAACCATGTGTCTTACTGACCGCCAGCTCTTTGACAAACACGAGAACAACAAACTGTAATTTGGTTTGTAGACCTTTATTTATTGTTCCATCAGGAAGCGCTTAAAGGCTTCGAAGTCGTTGGGCATCGGCACGCTCTGCTTCTCGCCCCGCATAAAGGCGGCTAAGCGCTCGGGAATCTCCACGTCGATACCCAAGATATCGTCTACCTTTTCCTTGAACTTCGCAGGATGGGCCGTCTCGCAGAAGATGCCCACCTCGCCCTCTTGCAGCTGCTCCTCAAGGGCACGATAGCCACAGGCGCCGTGCGGGTCGAGGATATAGCCCGTCTCTTCATAGCACTTACGCATCGTCTCCTTGATCTGCTCGTCACTGTAGGTGGCGCCGCTAATCAGGCTGGTGATACGCTCATGCGTCTCCTCGGGTGTCAGCTTGCCGTTCTCGCTGTAGAGATTGATGATGCGGGCGAAGTTCGAAGGATCGCCTACGTCCATAGCGTTGGCCAGCGTCTGTATGGAGGCCTTCGGCTCGTATTGGCCCGTCTGCAAGTAGTTGTAGAAGACGTCGTTGGCATTGTTCGCGGCGATGAAGCGCTTCACGGGCAGGCCCATCGCATGACCGAAGAGCGCGGCGCAGATATTGCCGAAGTTACCGCTGGGGACGCAGATGACGGGGGTGGGCTTTAACCTTGCCACGGCATTGAAATAGTAGAACGCCTGTGGCAGAAAACGGGCCACGTTAATGCTGTTGGCCGACGTGAGCATCATGTGCTTGTTCAGCTCCTCATCCATGAAGGCACTCTTCACCAATCGCTGGCAGTCGTCGAAGACACCGTCCACCTCCACGGCCGTAATGTTCTGGCCCAACGTAGTGAACTGACACTCCTGTATGGGGCTCACCTTCCCCTTGGGATAGAGCACATAGACGTGGATGCCCTCCACGCCAAGGAAGCCATTAGCTACGGCCGATCCTGTGTCGCCGCTGGTGGCTACAAGCACGTTCACCGTCTTTGATTGACCATTCGCCATTGACCATTGACCATTATTGGTATCTGCCGATGTTTGCGCAGCAGAACGGTCAATGAAATGGCGCAGCAGACGGGCCATGAAGCGGGCGCCCACGTCCTTGAAAGCCAGCGTGGGGCCGTGGAAGAGCTCCAGCGCGTAGATATGGTCCTTCACCTTGACGACGGGGCAGTCAAATTGCAGGGTGTCGTAGACCAATTCCTGCAGGCCGTCGGCATCGATGTCTTCGCCGAAGAAGGCGGATGCCACGTTATAGGCAATGTCCTGGAAGCGCATCGTCGGCATGTCGTCGAAGAAAGCCTTCGGCAGACGGTTGATTCTCTCGGGCATGTAGAGTCCGCGATCTTCGGCCAGTCCTTTCACGACGGCCTTCTTCAAGTCGGCCATAGGAGCCTTCCCGTTTGTGCTGTAGTATTGCATGGATTTTCAAATTACGGATTATCGATTGACTATTGAATATTCATCAGGGTATGCATGAATTCATGTAGGCGCAACAGACCATAGGCGCCGCCCACGCAACTCACCTCATCATAGCGCTGCACGTCGTCAGCCTCCATTCCTTTATAATAAATAAGGAAAGGAACCGGCTCGCTGACGTGGACGCGTAGCTCCACAGGCGTAGGATGATCGGGCAGCACAGCGATGCAGACGGGTTCCGCCATCTGCCCTGTAGCCTCATAGATGGGTTTGATGAGTCGTTGGTCCAGATAGTTGATGGCCTTGAGTTTCAAGTCGAGGTCGCCATCGTGACCAGCCTCGTCGGTAGCCTCCACATGCACAAAGACAAAGTCGTCATGCTGCAGGGCGTCGATGGCGGCTTGCGCCTTGCCCTCATAGTTCGTGTCAGCCAGCCCCGTAGCGCCAGGCACCTTCACTATCTTCAGTCCGGCATATTTGCCAATGCCCTGAATGAGGTCGACGGCCGAGATGACGGTACCGCTCTTCATCTGGGGATACAGCTCCATCAGCGTCTGCATCGACGGGCGATAGCCGCCGCTCCAGGGCCAGATGCTGTTAGCCTGACGCTCACCGCGCTTTGCCTTGTCAATATTATAAGGATGCCGCGACAACAATTCCTGCGATTTCAAGATCAGCTCATTGATCAAATCAGCCGTCTCTTTAGCCTCAGGAATCTCTGGCGCGACGAGCAACGGTCTCCACTCCTCGTTAGGATGGTCGTGGGGTGGATTACAGATGATGTGCTTATTTCCGCCCTTAATAATCAACAAGTGCCGATATTGGATGCCTGCAATGAATTTCACGCGGTCATTTCCCAGGTGCTCATTCAGATAGTCGATGAGCACGCGTGCATCCTCCGTCTGCAGATTGCCGCCGTTGTGGGTGATGATCTTGCCGTCTTCGAGGGTGATGATGTTGCAGCGGATGGCAAAGTCATCCGGCTGCATGTCGTAGCCGATGCTGGCAGCCTCCAGCGGTCCGCGGCCCTCATACACCTTGTTCAAGTCGTAACCCAGGATGGCAGTGTTAGCCACCTCGCTACCCGGAGGAAAGCCCTCCGGCACGGTAATGAGCCTGCCCGTCCTGCCGTTCTTCGCCAGCCAGTCCATCATCGGCTTGTCAGCAGCCTGCAGCAACGTTTTTCCTCCCAGTCGCTCTACGGCGTGATCGGCCATACCGTCGCCCAATATAATAATGTGTTTCATCTCAGAGAAATTTGCTGCAAAATTACAACTTTTTACGCTAATTCAAATGCATTTCCTTGTTTTTTTCTCCCCTACCTCACAAAACATCTCTCTATTCATCATTCTTTATTGATGAGAATTCAGGTATTTTATGTTTCCGGGCGCAGTACATAAGTTTCAGGCGCAGAAACACATGACGAGGGAGGGGGGCAAAATAAACGCCCCAAGGGGGCGAAGGGGGGCAAAAAATCTTAAAAAATCAAAAAAAGTGCCGAAATTGGGGCCTTAACGTTAACTGTTACCTGTTACCTGTTACCTTGTCGAAACTAAAAACGGGCGCTTGCTGTCGCAGCAGGCGTCCGTTCTTTTTTTACACTACACCCATTTGATGTCTAGCTTGTTGTGGCAGGCATACTCTTGGGTCTGCACAGTGAGCGACAAGTCGGCGGGGTCGATGGTGAGCTTGTTGAAGCTGACGCCATCTTTGACGAAGCGATTCATAATGAAGCCTATCAGCAAGCCAAGGGCAAAGGGCGCCCTGACGCTGAGCTTGGCAGAAAGCGGCCGTTTGTAGACGACGGTGAACGCACCCTTCAACTCATCGCGCAACGGATTGAGAAACTGCGTCTCAATGGGCGTATAGGGTTTAGATGGCCTCATAGCTTAGATGATTTGCTTGATTTTCTTGTATTCGCCTTTTTTGACTCGCTCAATAAAACCCTCTTTCACCCACCTATTCAATTGGGTATAGCAAGCGTTGATTGATACGTGCAATTCATCATTTGCCTGCTGAGCCGTAAACTCAGAAGGCAGCGTGTTGTACGCTAACGCATTGTTAGTATTCCTTGCACGAGGCTTCAAGTCGCGTGCCGCGTTTTCCCAGCATTCCTGCAGTTGGCGCCCGAAGAAGAAGTCCTGCCAGTAGATGACGGCGTCATAGATGAGGGTGGCAAAATCAAGGTCGGCGTCCTCTACCTGCATCAGCTGCATGGCATCCGGCTCTTTCTTTTTCTCGGCCTCGCTGATGGCCCGGGCCGCAATGCGGGGCACGGTAAACCATGTGGCGTAGAACACGGCGCGTTTTCTCAGATAGTCCAGCACGTTGTCCTGCTCTGCCTCGGCCTGCAGGGCGCTCTGTTCGCAAAGGGTGTAGACGTGGTCAACCAGCCGCTTGATGGGCATCTCTCCCTCCAGCTTGTCAAACTTGAAGGCCCATTGCTTCAGCTGGCAGCGCTTCTCGGCGTTCAGGTTGCGGTTGCCGCGGCCTATCATCTTGAAGTTGTCGCTCAGCATCTTGAACACTGCCAGTCGCGAACAGAGTCCGTCGTTGATGTTGCGCGGCGTAATCTTGCGGCTGAGGGAAATAGGCGTGCCCGTGCAAACGCTGTTGTAGAACACCTGAATGATTTCGTTCACCGAGTCGCTGTTGGCAAAGTCCACACCCGTAAACTCATTGTGGAAGGCTTTCAGCTCTATGTCGTGCTTGCCTATCCACGAGCCGCCGCTTTGGGCCGTGGTATTGCCGTCCAGCTCTGAGTCGAAGGTGTAGAGGTGGAGGAAGCGCTTCTCTCCGTTCACGTCTTCGACGGCGTTCTTGGCGCGGCGGAAGAACACGGCGTTGGACGTGCGGCTGGGCAGGTAGCGTATAGGGAATTCGGGACGTTTCAGGGCCTCGCCCTTCTGCGCCTTGCTGCTGGTGGCCCGTTCCTTCTGCTGGCGCTTGTATTCGGCCTCGGCCTCGCGCCCCACGCGGTCGGCGGCTATGACGGGTGCAAGGATAATCTGGTCCATGCGCTCGGCCTCGCCCTTGCCGCTGGCAGGGTCGCCGATGAGGTACACCTGCGGATTCATGCGCTGCTCCTCGCCGTTGAAGTGCCGGTACCAGCATCGCGTCATCAGCGTGCAGAGCATGGCTCCGGCGGCAAACACGCCTCCCAGCTTGTTCATATCGTCCATGCGGTAGGTGGCCAGCTCATAGGGCCCGTCGAGCAAGGGCTCCAGCCTGTTCCAGAACTCCGTATATTTGGCCATCATGTCGTCACGCAACTTTTGCCCGCCTTCCTCTTCGCCACTGCCATCCATCAGCTCAGCCACTTTTTTAGGCATGGTCAGGTTCATCTTGCGGGTCACCACATCGGCGCAGATATCGTCAATCTCGCCTTCGCCGCGCTCCTTGATGATGTCCTGCACGAAGGGGGCCGTCAGCAGCGACTGCTTGATCTTGGCGGCATCGTTGTCGCACACGTAGCGCAGGTCAGCTGCCAGCTTCAGGGCCGAGAGGTGGCGTGCTCCGGGCTGGGGTGTGCCGTTCTTTTTCAGCCAGGCATCGACGAAAGCTTGTCGAGGCGCCGATTCAGGCTGCGCATCGCCCTGTACGTGGCCAGCTCCGCCGGCCACGCTATCATTCTTAGCGGCAGCACTACGAGATACTTTACTAAGTTTAGAATCACCATGGCGATACATATCGCCATACATTTTGTCGTAATCTTCATTGTTGTAGGTGAATAATTGGTTGTCAAGATAAATGATGTCTTTTGCCGAGACTGCAAACGATAGGCGGTCGGCGTTCTTGATGCTCTCGTCGCCTTTCAGGCCGAAGCATCGGTTGAGATACTGCTGGTTGTCGGCCAGATTGCCGCGCTTGGCGTCGGCCTTGCACACCAGCCTGAGTCCTTTGCCGCTGGGCGTTACGTGGGCCAGCAGTATCTGACTGTCGCAGTCGTCGTCGCGCCAATGGTCGGGGATACGGGCGAACACCTGACGCGGGTCTTCGTCCAGATGGTCATAGTCAAGCATGACGAGGCCCGTCAGCTTGGCGGCACTCTGCAGGCGCCAGGTGTTCTCAGGTCGGTTGCCGTTCTTGCCTCGGTTGGGGGCAAACGTGGCCATGAAACAGAAGGCGGGCAGGCTGCGCTTGGTCTGGTCGTAGACTTTCTGATTGCCAGCGGCGAGGCAGGTGCGGGCCTGCTCAATGGCGCCTTTCACGGCGGCGCTGCGTATTATTGATTCGAAGGTTTCGCGATTGCACGGTAAACACGCCGCAGCAAATCCATGTTGATATACAAACATTTGTTAGATTCAATAATGAAGTTAGCTAATTTCGTTTCGTAGTCGCAACCCTCGGCCAGATTGATGTCGAGGTGGATAGAGAGGATGCCCGTCTTGGCATTGACGGCCACGAAGGCGCCGTTTTCTTTCAGCAGCACCTTGCCGCGGGGCTTGGGCTCGTAGGCTGTCTTCGGAAAGAGCTTGGCCGACAGCCTGTCCAGCTGTTCGTGCATGTCCTCGATGGGGTCGGCGCAGTCGGCTGCGCATTTCAGCTTGGCCACATAATTCTTTTGCTGGCGCCCGCTGGTCAATCCTATCGTGGAATTTCCCG
>JAILAA010000030.1 GCA_024681875.1 Prevotella sp. | reverse complement strand
CCAGGAACTGGCCACTCTTAAAGGTCAGCTTGTTGCCCTCGATTGTTCCCTTGATGTAGACGCCCTCATCGTAGATGTTCAAGTAGACATCGTTGCCTACAAAGGCCACGTTTACCTGATCGGCTGAAGGATTACCCTGCGCGTTGGTGTAGCTCACAGTGATATTCTCCAGCACAGCACCTTCCGGCAGCTTCACAAACCCATCGGTCATCGGCTCGAAAAGCAAATTCCAGTTTGTAGCCCCCTCCCAGGTGAAATCCTTCCCGTCGAGGGTGTAGACAGCACCGATGGCATAGCTTCCATCCGACTATGGGTCCACGTTCTCAGTGACGCTGCGAAGCTCTCCGTTCTTGTAAATAAGCTTGATGTCAGTATCGCCCTCAGCTTCAACAAAACGTCCTTCGCCGGCTTCTTCGTCGGTCCATTCCCACACCACCTTGGTAATATAATAGTCGTAAACGCCTGAACTGCCTTCGCGCTGGTCAATCAGCTGGCGATGGATGACGATGGTGTCGCCCTCGGCCCGTTCGGCTTTCACCCAAGAGCCGGCGGAGAGATAGGTAGGCAGGTTGTAGATGTAGACGTTGCCGTCATCACCTTCAACGATTTGGGCCATACCGCCGTTAGTGCTTACATCTATGATGCCGTACAGCCAATTGCGACCATAGGCTCCATAACTGGCCATCAGGTTGTTGATGAGCTTACCGGCAGGCTGTTCCCAAATAATTGTCGATGCATCTGCGGAACGCGTTGTGCGCGAAAGGGCAGGACGGTCATCAGACAACTTTACGAGATGACGCTGCACGTTTTGAGGGTTGAAAGCCGATATGGGCTTTAATTCACAACACGCAAACAAAAATCATAAAAAAAACGAAATTTGATACAAAAAGATGATAAAAATAAGACGTTTTACATGAGAACGTCCCCATTACATAGACCATGTGATGGGAACAATCACCTTGAAGACAATGTTGCGGCCCATGTTATAGACACCTTGACGACCTGTGGCATGGTTCATGTCACAGTATTTCAGACGGCTCAGGTGGTTCTGGTAGGCCGTGTTCAGCAGGTTTTCGGCGGTGACGTACAGTTCGGCTACTTTCTTCTTGCGGATGTCAAGGTCGGTACCTGCCGACAGGCTGAGAAGCGTATAGGCAGGGGTGCGCGTCTCCGTGTCGTCAACCTTGTAATAATGGTTCTGTGCCAGGTTACATTCCATGCCGAGGGCCACATAGGCGTTGTTCAGGGGTTTGTGGCCATGATGCGACAGCTCGTACTTCACCTCCGAGTTCCAGCGTGGGGCGGGTGTCATGGGCAGATACTTGGCGTCGGCATCAGCATGCAGTTGGCGGGCATTGACCATCGTGAAGGTGTTCTGGAAGTGCAGGCAGTGGACGGGGTGGAAGTCTACACCCGCCTCGAAGCCCAGCAAACGGGCATCGCCCTGCGTGTATTCGTAGGTGCGGAAACCCTCCTCCATCACCTTGTCGATGCGCTGGGCGAAGATGTAGTTCTCGATGCGGTTGGCAAACAGCGCCACCTGCGCCGAGACATAGTGCGACGTGAAGTCGAGACCAAGGTCGGCCTGCCAGCTGTATTCGGATTTCAGGCCCGGGTTGCCTGTCTCATAGCGCAGGGTTCCCTCGTGAATGCCGTCGCTGCCCAGCTCGCTCATGTTGGGCGCACGGAAGCCGCGGGCCATGTTCAGGCGCACGTTCAGGTGCTCACTGACATTCCACACGGCTCCCACACTACCCGTCATGCCTCTGAAATTGCGCGAGTGGAAGTCGAGGTGGCGGTTGTCAAAGCGCAGACCGCCGTTCAGGGTCACGCGGTCCAGCGCCTTGCTCACTGTTGTGTATGCGCCAAAGTCGAAGAGCTTGTATTCAGGTATCAGCGCTTCCTCTCCCAGATTTAGCGACTGCTGCCACATGCCGTTGATGCCGCCAGCCATCTTCCAGCCGCTGAACTCCTGCGACAGATAGCGCAGGTCATAGGTCAGGGTGTGGAGTTTGAAGAAGAGCTCATATTCGTCAGCATCGTCCTCGAACTCCTGGCGGCGGTTCTGCTGGTAGCCCACGATGGCCTTCAGCCAGCCTTTCCTCAGGTTCAGCGAGTTGTCCCATACGGCCTTGTAATGCTTGATGTTCTGAAATGGCAGGGCTTTCGAATACGTCTTCACATGGTCTGTGGCGCACTCCAACTGGCCAGTCGCTTCGTCGCGCTCGCCCTCCACAATGCTCGGAATCTGGTGGAAGGCCGTCCACGTCAGATGCGAAGTTCCCCATTGCCTGTGCAGACCCAGCATCAAGCGTCCCGCCCTTTCGCTGAACTGAGAGCCGGGCACATAGCCATCGTACTTGTTTTTGTAGGCGTGGGCGTATTTGTCGCTAAAGCGCACGTCCCAAACAAAGCCCTTCCCGTTTCCGGCAAAGTTCAGCGAATAGTCAACAAGACCGTTGTTCGTCTGATATTCCGTCGAAGCACTTGCCTTCATCTCGCCTTCCGGCTGGATGGGACTGCCGTGAAGCAACAGCACGCCCGCCATGGCATCGCTGCCGTACATCAGCGAGGCAGGCCCTTTCAATATTTCCACCGAGTTCACATTTTGCGGGTCTATCTCAACGCCGTGCTCGTCGCCCCATTGCTGCCCCTCCTGGCGCACGCCCTCGCTCATCACGATGATACGGTTGTAGCCCAGTCCGCGGATAATGGGCTTGGAGATACCGCTGCCCGTCGATATCTGAGACACACCGGGCTGACGGGCTATGGCGTCGATGATGTTGGTTGAAGTGGTCTGCCTGAGCTCCTTTCCTGAAACGATGGTGATGGGGGCAGACGAATTCTTGAGCTTTGTGTCGCCCGTAACGCCTGTCACCGTCAGCTCGTTGAGTTTCAGGTGACGGTAGAACACGTCGGTCGAGTCCGACGGATGCTCATGTCTGTAATGATGCTCATGCTCCTGTGCTGCCGCAGCCATACATATCCACAGCAGCGACAGGATGAAAAATATCTTTTTCATTCTGTAGTTTCTTAATAAATTAATGTGTAAAAGTTATCTCTTGCGGGGTGTTACCACACCGACGGCGGTCCCCGGGTGAAGAAGGCCCACGGTTTCATCTGAGCCCTACTGCTATTCAGGTAAAACCGTCTGCTTCTTGATAAGACAACCAGCGGCACCAGCACCATAGTGGCTGCTGCCGTGTAAACTAAATGAAGAAACTGACAGACCAGACACTCGTCAGGATGGTCGGCTGATGCTGCCAAATGACCAGGGTGGCTCACATGGTGGGCGCATTCCATACAGCTGGCGGCCGCACTCGCCATTGTCGCGTGGCGATGCAAGCCCGAAAGCAGCAGCATCGATACGAATACCGACAGCAGCCACCAAGCCATGCCAATCCTTTTACCCTGTCTGTTCATTTCGGCTGCAAAGTTATAAAAAAAACACCCTCAACTGCCCTCGTTCAGCATACATTTTTGCAGATAATCCCCAATTATTGACTTTTCTGAACGCCTTGTTTCTGATTGACTTGAATTTTATGTTTCCGGTCGTGAAACACATGACGAGGGAGGGGGGCAAAATAAACGCCCCAAGGGGGCGAGGGGGGCAAAAAATCTTAAAAAATCAAAAAAAGTGCCGAAATTGGGGCCTTAACGTTATATGTTATATGTTACTTGTTACTTTGTCGAAACTAAAAACGGGCGCTTGCTATCACAGCAGGCGTCCGTTTCCATGAAGACAGAAATCAGCAGTATTGTCAGAAAACAGGCCCGAAGCCCATGCAGCTGGTGGTGGTCAGGGCGGTGATGGCTGCCGTCAGCATGGCCACGATCACCTCGACGCCCTTGCGCTTGAAGGCCTTCCACACAGCCTTACCAACGTTGTTAAGCACGTTCATGCCTCACCCTCCTTTCAGTTTAGGGGTTCACCACAGGCTCGGTGTTGCCGCCGCCGCTGCCGCCGCTGCCTGTTGCCAGGTACTCGCCCTTGCGGCTGGAGAGGGTGGCCTCGCCGTTCTTGATGCGCTGAGCCAGAGAGGTGTAGCCAATCTGGGCGGCTGCCGTCATCAGCTTGGGCACCGACTTGCCCGTGGGACGACACTGCATACGCACGGACTTGATGTTGCCAGCGCCATTGCCCGTCG
>JAILAA010000200.1 GCA_024681875.1 Prevotella sp. | reverse complement strand
CGTTTACCGTGACCTTTACCAGTCGAACAAAGACAAACTTTCTTCGGACAGCCGACGTAACGGCACAGAGGAATGGGTGAAAAGGCTGAGGATTATTGATTCCACGACCATAACCCTGTTCTCCAACGTCATCTTCAAGGGGGTAGGCCGTCATCCGAAGACGGGAAAGAAGAAAGGTGGCATAAAAGTCCATTCCGTCATTCATGCCAACGAGGGTGTTCACTGTGACGTAAAGTTCACCTCCGCAGCCACCAACGACTCCTTCATGCTTGCGCCGAGTCATTTCCAGCACGACGAGATCGTTGCCCTCGACCGCGCTTACATCAACTACGAGAAGTTTGAGGAACTGACGGAGAGAAACGTGGTGTACGTCACGAAGATGAAGAAAAGCCTCAAATATGAGGTCCTGGTGGACTGCATGGACATGAACCCTGACGGCAAGATGGAGTACCGTGAGCAGGTCGTCGTTTTCAGAAAGGACGATATCAGCCACATTGCGCGTATCATCACATATGTGGACATCAAGAAAGGCAAGACACCGAAGCTGGTCTCACTGCTTACTAACGACTTTGACATGCCTATGGAAACCATCGTGGCCATATACCGCAGGCGATGGCAGATAGAGTCGCTCTTCAAGCAGATAAAGCAGAACTTCCCACTCAGATACTTTTACGGCGAATCTGCCAACGCCATCAAAATCCAAATATGGGTTACACTGATCGCCAATCTGCTACTCTCACTGCTGCAAATCTCGTTGGAAAGGCACTGGAGCTTTTCCGGGCTTGCAACAATGGTGCGTATCGTATTGATGGAATATCTCAACATGGACACGTTCTTCAATATGCCGGATGCAGACATGAAATTGATGCTAGAAGAAGCGGCAGAATCGCCACCACACAACTCAGAAAACTGAAGAGGGGGCTTGTCACATGGAATAATTCATCCCAACTCCAGTGTTACAAAGAGTTGGGATGACGATGTCTACGTTTAGCGGACAGTAATAATATAAAATTGTGGATAAGTGCTAAAGCTTGGTAATGATGCCAAGCTCACTTGAGCGGAGGAACTCGATGACGTGGCGGATCTCGGGGCTGTCGGGCACCTGCTGCTCTATCTGCATGACAGCATCGAAAAGTGACGTCTGGCCGTGGAAGACGAGACGATAGGCGTTGGCGATATGCTTCAGAGTCTTCTCCTCCACACCGTAGTAGCGGCCCATCGTGGTGTTCACGCCGCCATACTGAACTTTATTGGTACAGATGATGTAGGGAGGCACATCCTTTGAGAAGGTAGTGCCAGCTTGGATCATTGCGCCTTGTCCTACACGCGTCTTCGCGTTCTCGATGACTGACGACGAGAAGATGGCACCATCTTCAATAAGGCAGTCGCCAGCAATCTTCGTGCCATAGCCAAAGACGCAGCGATTACCCACCTTTGTGTCGTGGCTGATGTGAGAGCCCTCCATGAGGACGTTGTCATTGCCGAGGACGGTCTGGCCGCCGGTATGTGTGGCGCGGTTGATGACTACATTTTCACGGATGATATTATTGTCGCCGATGATGCACTCCGACTTCTCGCCGCGGAAGTCAAAATCCTGCGGCAGAGCGCCGATGACGCTGCCTTGGTGCACCTTGTTTTGGGCGCCCATACGGGTTCCATCAAGGATGCTGACGAAGGGGAAGATGATGCAGTTGTCACCGATGACTACGTCGTCCTCGATATAGACGAAGGGGAATATCTTGCAGTTGTTGCCGATTCTCGCCTTTGGCGATATATAATTCATTTCATTCATAATTTTAGAATTTTGAATTAAGAATTTAGAGTTATTCTCGCTTCACTGCGATTAAGAGTTAAGAATTTAGAGTGATGAGTTGCTGGCGCGATTATTCTTAATTGTTAATTCGTAATTGCCGCAGGCAACAATTCTTAATTCTTAACTCTTAACTCTTATTATTTAGAGCCGCCTCCCAAGGCTTGGTACAAGCTCACCACGGCCTGCATCTTCTTCAGGTCGTCAGTAACCTTGGTGATGCGGGCGTTAAGCAATGAGGACTGTGCTGAGATGACTTCTAAATAGCTGCTACCCTTTGAAGTGTAAAGCTGACGTGTGTCCTCGACATTCTTTGTCAGCACGTCTACCTGCTTCTGGTCGAGGATACTGCGCTCCTGACTGCTGTTGTAGGTCAGGAGGGCGTTGCTCACCTCGTTGCCTGCCTTCAGGATGAGGTTCTGCCATGTGTTGAAGGCCTGTTCCTGCTTGGCCTTGGCCACGCGTAGTCCTGCCACAATCTGACCGTGCTGGAAGATGGGCTGTGTCAGGCTTCCGACGGCTGAGAGCAGCCATTTGCCGGGATTGACGATGGCGCCGAGGTTGTTGGTAAAGGTGGCATTGCCAGTGATGGTGATGTTGGGATAGAACTTCGAGCGGGCCGACTCCACGTCGTAGAAGCACTGTGCCAACGACATCTCGGCGGCGTGCACATCGGCACGATTCGACAGTAGCTCGATGCCTACGCCGGCTGAGAACTTCTCAGGCAGCGACTGATTGTAGAACTGTCCGCGGTCGATGCGGTGGCCGGCCTCGTTGAGCAGCAACGAGAGGGCGTTCTCCGTCTCGCGAATCTGCCGCTTGATGTCAACGGCCTGCGCCTGTATCTGGTAGTAGCTGGCCTCAGCGCTCTGTACGCTGGTCGAACGGGCACGGCCTAACTGCATCTGCAGCTTCATCATGTCCCACGTCTCTTTGACCAGTTTTTCCATGTCGGTGATGATGGCTTGTTGCTCGTCGAGCATCATCAGCGTGTAGTAGAGGTTGGCAATGCCGCAAATAATCTGCGTCTGCACGGCCACCTGATAGTCCTTCGTCATCAGCAACTGAGCCTGTGCAGAGCGCTTCGTGGCGAGGATATTTCCGAAGAGGTCGACATTCCACGAGGCCGATATGGGCAACTGGTAGGTCTTTGAGGTCGACGCACCGTCCATCTGCACTCGGCTGATGGTGCCACTGGGGGCAATGGCCACTCCTGGCAGGAAAGCCAGCTTGGCCACCTTCAGCATGTCCTCCATCATCTGTACGTTGAGGGCTGCGTTGCGCAGGTCAGTGTTGTTCTCCAGCGCCTTCTCGATGAGACCTTGCAGCTGCGGATCGGTAAAGACCTCGCGCCAGGGCAGCTGTCCGAAGTTTGGGTCGGTGTTCAGCTGCAGGGTGTCGACGTCAGAGCTGATGTCGCGTATCAATCCCTGCGTGTTGACTTCAGGCCGCTCATACTTGTTGTAGAGGCCACAGCTGGACAACAGCAACAAGCACAAGCCCACCCCAACCCCTCCCCAAGGGAGGGGCTTTAATATGTTTTTAAAGAAGTTTTGAATCTTCATCTTTCTCATTTCTTAATAATTATTTGGTAGTGTAATCAACCTCCCCTCCCTTGGGGAGGGGGCGGGGGTGGGCTTTCTATTTCTGTAATTCATATTCTACTGGTCGCTTTGCATACTGCTGCAGTTCCGTGTTCACATCAGGATTCTCGTCCTCGCCCTCGAACTTCATAGGCTTGAACTTCTCCTGCAGGCTCTGGAAGATGACGAACAATGCCGGGACGACGAAGATCTGGCAGAGCGTACCGATAAGCATACCGCCGACGGCAGCAGCACCCAGCGTCTGGTTGCCGTTCTTGCCCACGCCCGATGCGAACATCAGCGGCAGCAAGCCGATGATCATAGCCAGCGACGTCATCAAGATAGGACGCAGTCGGGCTGCAGCACCGAGGATGGCACTCCACGAGATGGCCATACCTGTCTGTCGGCGCTCCAAGGCGAACTGCACAATCAGGATGGCGTTCTTGGCCAGCAGACCAATCAGCATGATGAGCGAGATCTGCATGTAGATGTCGTTGGCATGTCCGAAGAGCATGGTAAACAGGAAGCAGCCAGCCAGGCCGAAGGGCACGGAGAGAATCACAGCCAGCGGCAGGATATAACTCTCGTACTGAGCGGCAAGGATGAGGTAGATGAACATGAAGCAGAGCAGGAAGATGATGCCCGTAGAGTTCGTCGACTTAGCCTCCTCACGCGTCAGACCCTGATAGTCGTAGGTATATCCGTCGGGCAGCATCTCGGCAGCCACCTCCTGTGCGGCCTTGATGGCCTCACCCGTAGAGAAGCCTGAAGCCACGGTGCCAGTGACGTTGATACTGGTGAAGAGGTTGAAGCGGCTGATGTTCGTCGGGCCATAGACGCGCTCCAGACGGCAGTACTCCTGTACGGGAGCCATGCCCGCAGGCGTGCGTACATATATATTATTGAGTGACTCCGGCGTCATACGCGACTCAGGTGAGGCCTGGATCATCACGCGGAACAGCTTGCCGTAGGCGTTGAAGTTGGAGGCGTAGAGTCCGCCGTAGTAACCCTGCAACGTGCTGAGGATAGTAGTGGGCGAGATACCGCTCTGCTTACACTTCGCCACGTCGACGTGAATCATGTATTGCGGATAGTTGGGGTTGTACGACGTCTGTGCCATCTGGAACTCAGGCCGCTTGTTCAGTGCGGCGATGTAGTCGGTCACGATGCCGTAGAACTTATCCAGCGAGCCACCTGTGCGGTCTTGCATCACCAGCGACACACCACTGTTGGCCGAGAAGCCGGGAATCATAGGCGGCGAGAAGGCCAGGATGCTGGCATCCTTGATGTGTGCCGTCTTCAGGAATATCTGTGCCACGACGCCCGATGCCTCGTATGGATTGAGGAAGAAACGGTAGATGCCGTCGCCCTGCCACAGTCCGCTGAGCTTCCAGAAGAATCCCTTCTGGCGCTCACTAAACGGCTTCAGCTTGATGATGAACGTGGCCTGGTCGGAACCGGCGCCGGCAATGAAGTTATAGCCCTGAATCTGCTCACGGCTCTGGATGGCCGGGTCGGCTGCGAGGATGCTGTCCACCTCGTTGATAATCTGCTTGGTGCGGGCCACCGACGTTGCAGGCGGCATGGAGATGGTACAGAACAGCGTGCCGGTGTCCTCATCAGGCACAAGGCCGGTCTTCGTAGTGACCAGCGTGCCGGCAAGCACGGCGATACCCACCAAGACAGCGATGCCAATCAGCACCGGACGGCGCACCGTCTTCTCCACACGTTTCTTATACTTGCCCAGAATCTTGTCGTAGGCCGTGTTGAAGGCCAGGTGGAAACGGTCCACGCGGCTCATCTTCTTCTCCTTGCCGTTCTCGTCGTGCGGTTTCAGGAAGATGGCGCAAAGGGCCGGCGACAGCGTCAGGGCGTTCAAAGCCGAGATGAAGATGGACACAGCCATCGTCACACCGAACTCACGATAGAACGTACCCGTCGTACCGCCAAGGAACGACACGGGGATGAACACCGAGGCCATCACCAGCGTGATGGAGATGATGGCGCCCGAAATCTCGTTCATGGCGTCGATGGCAGCCGTCAGCGATGACTTGTAGCCCTGGTCCAGCTTGGCGTGCACGGCCTCCACCACCACGATGGCGTCGTCCACCACAATGGCGATGGCCAGCAGCAGGGCCGACAGCGTCAGCAGGTTGATGGAGAAGCCGAAGACGCTGAGGAAGAAGAACGTACCAATCAGCGACACAGGCACGGCAATCAGCGGGATGAGCGTCGAACGCATGTCCTGCAGGAAGATGTACACCACGAGGAACACCAGTGCCAGCGTCATCAGCAGCGTGAAGACCACCTCCTCGATAGAGGCATAGAGGAACTCCGTCACGTCGTAGTTGATCTTGTAGGTCATGCCCGGCGGGAACAGCTTGGCCTGCTCTTCCAGCTCTTTCTTCACGGCCTTCGCTATCTCGTTGGCGTTGGAGCCAGCAATCTGCTGCACCATACCCATCACCGACGGGATGTTGTTGTTCTTCATTGACACAGAATAGGTCTGTCCACCTAGCTCGATGTCGGCCACGTCTTTCAGTTTCAGCGTGGAGCCGTCGGCATTGCTCTGGATAATGATGTTGCCGAATTCCTCCTCGCTCTTTAGACGGCCGGTGTAGCGCATGGCGTACTCGAAGGCCACGTCCGAGCGCTCGCCGAAGGTACCTGGAGCAGCCTCGATGTTCTGCTCGGCCAGCACGTTGCTGATGTCCGAGGGCATGAGGTTGTACTGCTTCATCACGTCGGGCTTCAGCCAGATACGCATGGAGTACGTCTTCAGACCCGGGCTCTGCACGTCGCCGACGCCCTGAATACGCTTGATGGCGGGGATGATATTGATGTTGTTGTAGTTCGTGAGGAACTCGTCGTCGTAGCGGCCGTCAGTGGAGGTCAGCGTGAACATCATCACCTGCGATGTCTGACGCTTCATCACCGTGACGCCGATACGTGTCACCTCGGCCGGCAGCAATGCCTGCGCCTGCTGCACACGGTTCTGCACGTTCACGGCACACATATCAGCATTCATGCCCTGACGGAACAGGATGGAGATCTGCGCAGAGCCTGACGAGGCCGACGACGAGATGTAGTCCATGCCTTCCACACCGTTGATACTCTCCTCGAGCGGCGTGATGACAGCGTTCTTCACCGTCTCAGCGTCGGCACCCGGATAGCTGGTGAACACCACGACGGTGGGCGGTGCAATGTCGGGATACTGCTCAATAGGCAGCGAGAGCAGTCCTATGAAGCCCAGAATGACGATGACTATCGAAATCACCGTCGATAATACCGGGCGCTTGATAAAGTTTGTAAAAGTCATTGTCTTTAATGCTTAATGCTTAATGCTTAATGCTTAAAGCATTGTGAATTACTTCTTTTGCACTGCTTCCACGATGTCGCCGGCACTCATGGCCTTGGCCTGCTCACGGATTTTCTCCTGGTAGCGCTCAGGCGTGATGGGCACAATCTCCATCTGATCCTGCAGCTTGGTGATACCGTTGGTCACGTACTTGTCGCCCACTTTCAGGCCGCTGGTCACGATGTAGTTGTTGCCGTCGTTCTGCGGGTCGACGGTAATCTCGGTGTAGGCCACCTTGTTGCTGTCGCTCAGCAGGTAGACGAACTTCTTGTTCTGCACCTCCGACACCACCGACTGCGGGATGATGATGGCATCCGAGCTCGTTCTGGGGATGACGATGGTGCCGCTGCCGCCGCTCTTCAACAGACGGTCGGGGTTGGGGAAAATCGCCTTCATCTGCACGGTGCCCGTAGCCTGGTCGATAACGCCGCTGATGGTACTGACATGACCGTCATAGCCATAGATGCTGCCATCAGCCAGCTGCAGGCGCACGGAGGGGAACTGCTCAACGGCACTACCGCCATCGCTCTTTGCCATCATCAGCATATCCTTCTCGGTCATCGAGAAGTATACCTCCATCTGCGAAATGTCCGATACATGGGTCAACACGTTGCTGGCACTCACCAGCGCACCTTTCTTAAAGGGCAACGTGCCTACGACGCCGCTAGCAGGGCTTTTTACATAGCAGAACGACAGGTTCTCCTTGGCCGAAGCCAACATGGCCTGTGCCTGTGCCAATTGTGCTTTCGCGCTGTTGTAGCTGTTCTCGGCCGTCTGCATCTCATACTCGCCGATGACACGGTTGTCGAACAACTGCTGCGAGTTCTCATAAGTCAACTTCGCCGTGTTAACGGCACTCTGGGCTGTGTTCACACTGGCTTGCGCCTGACGTACAGCTGCCTGATAGGTCTCGTTGTCGATGACGAACAACAGCTGACCGGCCTGCACCGTCTGGCCCTCCGTCACGTTGATCTGCGTGAGGAATCCCGACAGCTTCGGACGTATCTCCACGTCTTGGATACCGTTGATAGTGGCAGGATAAGTTGTCTGCATTTCGGTCGACGAGGTTTTTACTTCCTCCACGGGAAACTCGTTGTCGCCGAAGTTGGGCATACCGCCGCCGCCACCGCACGAAGCGAGTACCGTAGCCACGACAGCAACCATCAAGATTGTCTTCTTTTTCATACTTACTATGATATTATAATGTCAAATGCCTATATATACACCGAAAACCCAAAAGTTATCTCTGGTTTTCAGGCTGCAAAATTAACAAAAAGATGTGTATGCTCGGCAAATCTGCCTTCTTTTTTACATATTATTAGCAAAAAAGATGTTATGGAGACAACTACTTAGTCAAACAGAATTTGTTTAAACCTCGACGTGGTCTATTTAAATCACGACACGGTTTTTATAGACCACGTCGCGGTCTATATAAATCACGATGCGATTTAGAGAAATTTACGGCGAGAACTATCATAAAAAAAAAGGCAAAAAAAGGATGTAATATGAAAAAGTTTTGTAATTTTGCACATCACTATGATAAAGACTGCCTTCTACAGCACATCCGCTACAAGCCCCATCGGCATCTTCGACAGCGGCTACGGCGGGCTGACCATCCTCGATGCCATACGCAAGCAGCTGCCGCAGTATGACTACCTGTATCTGGGCGATAACGCACGCGCCCCCTACGGGCCACGCTCGTTCAGTGTGGTCTATGAGTTTACGCGACAGGCCGTGGCACAGCTCTTCCAGATGGGATGCCGCTTGGTCATTCTGGCCTGCAACACGGCCTCGGCTAAGGCACTACGCACCATCCAGCAACAGGACTTGCCCCTTTGGGATGCACATCGCCGCGTCTTAGGCATCATCAGGCCTACGGCGGAGGTCATAGGCTCGCTGACAAAGAGCCGTCATATTGGCGTAATGGCCACCGAGGGCACCGTAAAGAGCCTGAGCTATGAGCTGGAAATAGAGAAACTGCACTCTGGCATCAAGGTGACTAGTATTGCCTGTCCATTCTGGGTGCCGTTGGTGGAATATAACGAGGCGTCTTCGCCTGGTGCCGACTATTTCGTGCAGAAATACATCCAACAGATGATGGACGCCGACCCGCTCATCGACGCAGCCATTCTGGGCTGTACCCACTACCCGCTGCTGATGCCGAAAATTCTGCGCTACATGCCCAAGCAGGTGCAGGTTATAGCGCAGGGCGGCTATGTGGCGCAGTCGCTGGCCGATTATCTGCAGCGTCATCCTGAAATAGCACAGCAATGTTCTACGGGCGGACAGACACATTATCTTACCAGCGAGAATCCTGAACGCTTTGCCGAGCAGGCGCAGCGCTTCCTCAACGAGCCTGTGAGCGCAGACCATATTGACCTCGCGACAATAACTGTCAAGCAATAATCCATTATTTTTCTACTCACCTCCACAACTTCCCAACTCCCATGAAAATCCTGATTGTCAACGGCCCCAACCTCAACCTCTTAGGCCGCCGCGAGCCGGGCATATACGGCCAGATGTCTTTCGAAGAATACCTACCGCAGCTGAGCCAGCGCTATCCCGACGTCAAGATTGACTATTACCAAAGCAATATTGAAGGCGAACTCATCGACAAAATGCAGCAGGCTGGCTTCGACTGCGATGGCATCGTGCTCAACGCCGGCGCCTACACACACACCAGCGTGGCCCTTCACGACTGCATCCGCAGCATCAAGGCTCCTGTCGTCGAGGTACATATCTCCAATGTGCACCAACGCGAAGAATTCCGCCACAAGAGCATGATCAGCAGCGCGTGCTGCGGCGTCATCTGCGGCTTCGGACTCGACTCCTATCGTCTCGCCATAGAGGCTTTGCTTGCCAAATGATAGACGATTACATACTGAGCCACATCGATGCCGAGCCAGACTACCTACACCGGTTGTGGCGCGCCACCAACGTGCAGCTGCTCAACCCGCGCATGGCCAGCGGGCATCTGCAAGGCAGGGTGCTGAAGATGCTGGTGGAGATGGTCGCTCCGCGAAACATCTTAGAGGTGGGTACATTCAGCGGATACAGTGCCCTCTGCATGGCCGAAGGCCTGGCCGACGACGACTGTCGCGTCTACACTTTTGAAATAAACGACGAACTGGAGGATTTCACCCGCCACTGGATAGCGGGTTCACCCGTGGGGCACCGCATCAACTTCATCATCGGCGACGCCATGCAATTGGCACCCGCCCTAGGAATTACTTTCGACATGGCGTTCCTCGACGGCGACAAGCGCACTTACGTTGAGGTTTATGAGATGACCCTCGCCACAGTACGCCATGGCGGCTTCATCCTTGTCGACAATACACTTTGGGACGGCCACGTCGTCGACACGGCCTACGATCACGACCAGCAGACGATGGGTATACGCAGCTTCAACGACCACGTGGCCGCCGACCAGCGCGTCAGCAAAATCATCCTGCCACTACGCGACGGACTTACAATCTTAAAGAAACTGTAAAGAAAAACTACGAATTTACATTGATACAAGTCAATTATTTGCAAGATTCAAACTTTTAAGCAGCAAAATACTTGCAGATTGGAAGGAAAAGTACTACTTTTGCAATGTGTTTTTCATAGTATTAGATTTAAGGTTAACAAAGGTTGGGTCACGGCGGTGACCCTTTTTTTTGGAAAAACCTTGCTGATTTGACTGAAAAATCGTAACTTTGCCCTCAATATGAACGTACAGATAGAAGAATCTTGGAAGCAGCGGTTGCAAGGCGAGTTTGCCAAGCCCTATTTCCAACAGCTGACAGAACGTGTGAGGCAGGAATACGCTGCAACCACATGCTACCCGCCGGGGCGATTCATCTTCAACGCCTTCAACCTCTGTCCCTTCGATGAGGTGAAGGTGGTCATCATCGGCCAGGATCCCTACCACGAGCCGGGACAGGCCCACGGACTGAGTTTCTCGGTGCAGGACGGCGTGGCTTTCCCACCCTCGCTGCAGAATATCTTCAAGGAAATAGAGATGGACTTAGGCGTGCCTGTGCCACAGAGCGGCAACCTGGAGCGATGGGCGCGACAGGGGGTGCTGCTGCTCAATGCTACGCTTACGGTCAGAGCCCATCAGGCCAATAGCCATTCGCTCCTGGGCTGGCGTGAGTTTACCGATGCCGCCATCGCTGCTCTTGCCCGCGAGCGCGAACATCTTGTCTATATGCTGTGGGGCGGCTATGCCCGTGGCAAGGCCTATATGATAGACCGTCAAAGAAACCTTGTGCTGGAAAGCGTCCATCCTTCGCCCCTGTCGGCCAACCGTGGAGGATGGTTCGGCCAGCATCAGTTCTCACGCTGCAACGAATACCTTCAGCAGAATGGCTTAGTACCGATACAATGGTAAAATGAACATCCCCCCGATCATTCAGATAGGCAACGTGTTGCTCTCGTCAGACATTCTGACGGAGGAGTTTTGCTGTGACCTCGATGTTTGCCACGGTGCCTGTTGCGTGGAAGGCGATGCCGGTGCACCAGTAACACTCGATGAGATAGCTGAAATTGAGGACAGCCTCGACACCGTGTGGCCCATGCTCAGCGCCTCTGCCCAGGCAGTCATTGATCATCAGGGCGTGGCCTATACTGACCGCGATGGCGACCTTGTCACCAGCATTGTGGGCGGCAAGGACTGTGTGTTTACAGCCCCCCTCATTTTCCCCGAAGGGAGTACGTTTGTGGGCTGCGCCTTTGAGTCGGTCTACAGGCAGGGCCGCTGCAGATTCTGCAAGCCCATCAGCTGCGCACTCTATCCCATCCGTGAAAAGAAATTCAGCGACGGCAATGTGGGCCTGAACTATCACCGCTGGGACATCTGCCAGTGCGGCCGCGACAAAGGGCGACGCCTGCACTTGCCCGTCTACAAGTTCCTGAAAGAGCCGCTCATTCGCCGTTTCGGCGAAAAATGGTACCAAGAGCTGTGCGACGTAGCCACTCAGCTTCGCTCTGAAGTCTGAAGTCTGAAGTCCAAAGTCCATTGCATCTGTGGTCAAGTTTGCAAATCTTTCCTAAAAATAGGCAGAAAGATGCGGCTTTATGCCCGTATTAAATAAATAATGTGTAACTTTGCGCGATGTTTTTGCGCAAATTGCGCTTTTTATTTATTTTTAGATGTTTTTTAACACAAGATGAACGTAATTACAAAAACCCTTCAACTGGCTGATGGAAGGACCATCACCATTGAAACCGGGAAGGTTGCCAAGCAGGCCGACGGCAGCGTTGTTCTCCGCATGAACAACACCGTGCTCTTAGCCACCGTCTGCGCTGCCAAGGATGCTGTCCCCGGAACTGATTTCATGCCGCTGCAGGTAGATTATCGTGAGCAGTATTCAGCCGCAGGCCGTTTCCCCGGCGGCTTCACAAAGCGTGAGGGAAAATCCTCTGACTTCGAAATCCTCACGTCGCGCCTCGTGGACCGCGTACTCCGTCCCCTTTTCCCCAGCAACTATCATGCTGAAGTTTTCGTCAACGTCATGCTTCTCTCGGCTGATGGTGTCGACCAGCCCGATGCGCTGGCCGGCTTCGCCGCATCCGCCGCATTGGCATGTTCAGATATTCCCTTCGAGTGCCCCATCTCGGAGGTGCGCGTCGCCCGCGTTAACGGAAAATATGTCATTGATCCGACCTTCGAGCAGATGAAACACGCCGACATGGACATTATGGTGGGTGCATCGGCTGACAACATTATGATGGTGGAAGGCGAGATGGATGAAGTGAGCGAACAGGATCTGCTGGGCGCACTGAAGGCCGCCATGGACGCCATCAAGCCGATGTGCGAGCTGCAGACTGAGCTCTCGAAGGAGCTGGGCAAGGACGTGAAGCGCGAGTACAACCATGAGGTGAACGACGAGGCCCTGCGCGAGCGCATGAATAAGGAGCTTTATCAGCCCGCCTACGACATCACGAAGCAGGCTCTGGAGAAGCAGCAGCGTGCCGAGGCTTTCGAGAAGCTGCTTGAGGACTTCAAGGAGAAGTTCCTGGCTGAGGTGCCTGAGGATTCAGAGATTTCCAAGGAAGAGTACGAGGCCATGATGGACCGCTACTACCACGACGTGGAGCGCGATGCCATGCGCCGCTGCATCCTGGACGAGGGTATCCGTCTCGACGGTCGTAAGACCACCGACATCCGTCCCATCTGGTGCGAGGTGTCGCCGCTGCCCATGCCTCACGGAAGTGCTATCTTCACCCGTGGCGAGACACAGTCGCTGTCTACCTGCACGCTGGGCACAAAGCTCGACGAGAAGCTGGTGGACGATGTGCTCGACAAGAGCTACATGCGTTTCCTGCTGCACTATAACTTCCCCCCGTTCTGCACGGGCGAGGCCAAGGCTCAGCGCGGCGTAGGCCGTCGTGAGATTGGTCACGGCCATCTGGCTTGGCGAGGTCTGAAGGGACAGATTCCCGCTGACTTCCCCTACACTGTGCGCCTCGTGTCGCAGATTCTGGAATCCAACGGCTCATCGTCGATGGCCACCGTCTGCGCCGGCACACTGGCACTGATGGACGCCGGCGTACCTATGAAGAAGCCCGTCAGCGGCATCGCCATGGGTCTGATCAAGAACCCCGGCGAGGACAAATATGCTGTGTTGAGCGACATCTTGGGTGACGAGGATCACCTGGGCGATATGGACTTCAAGACCACCGGTACACGCGACGGTCTGACCGCTACGCAGATGGATATCAAGTGCGACGGTCTGAGCTTCGACATTCTGGAGAAGGCACTCATGCAGGCCAAGGCCGGTCGTGAGCACATTCTGAACTGCCTGACCGACACCATCGCCGAGCCGCGTCCCGAGCTGAAGCCCCACGTGCCCCGCATCGAGGCCTTCGACATTCCGAAGGAGTTCATCGGTGCCGTCATCGGCCCTGGTGGCAAGATCATCCAGCAAATGCAGGAAGACACGAAGACCGTCATCACCATCGACGAGACCGACGGCGTGGGCAAGGTGCAGGTCAGCGGTCCCAACAAGGAGTGCATCGACGCCGCCATCCGCAAGATCCGTGCCATTGTGGCCGTTCCCGAGGTGGGCGAGGTCTACGAGGGTACCGTGCGCAGCATCATGCCTTACGGTTGCTTCGTCGAAATCATGCCGGGCAAGGATGGTCTGCTGCACATCAGCGAGATTGACTGGAAGCGCTTGGAGACCGTCGAGGAGGCTGGCATCAAGGAGGGCGACAAGCTCACCGTGAAGCTGCTCGAGATTGATCCGAAGACAGGCAAGTACAAGCTCTCACACCGTGTGCTCATTCCGAAGCCCGAGGGCTATGTGGAGCGTGAGCGCCCAGCACGCCGCGAGCGTCCTGAGCGTGGCGAGCGCGGTGAACGCCCTGAGCGCGGCGACCGTCGTCAGCCCCGCACCGACCGTCCCGACCGTGGCGATCGCCGTGGTCCGCGTCCCGAGCGCTTCGAGCGTCCTGAGCACCATCACGACGATGCAGAGTATCGTGACCCGCAGCAGAACCGTGAGCCCCGCGACTTCAGCGATGCCCTTGACCACATGGACTTTTAAAAGTTGAAAGATATTAAAGTAAAAAAGTGAAGAGCAAGCATTTTGCTCTTCACTTTTTTCTTATCCTACATCACATATCACTCCTCCATGAACTGCAGCGTAGTGCCACAGGGCCCCACAACAAGGCGGACCCGACACCCCTCTATCATGGGCAGGTTGGGGCGCTTGTGGCCCACGGGAAAGGCATAGCACACGGGTATGTTGAGCTCGCTCAGATAGGAGTGCAACATCTCATACATATCCTCAAAATCATTCTTCTTTCTTTCGTAATCTGTAAAATGACCTACGATAATGCCTTTCAGACGGTGCAGCACGCCACGCACTTCCAACAGGTGTAACATACGGTCCACCTTGGTCATCTCCTCACCAGTGTCTTCAATGAAGAGGATCAGCGGATCACGGTGCATCAGAAAGTCGTAGGGGGAACCAGCCAATCCGCAGAACACCGAGAGATTTCCACCTACCAGCAGTCCCTCTGCACTACCCTGTTGGTCGAAACGATGATGTTCTGCGTGATACGACGGCAACGTGCCCTCCAACAGTTTGCGCAGTGTTACACTGACGCTGTCCTTACCCTCCTGTGCACTGATGGCATGAAGCATCGAACCATGTATGCTCATCACGCCTTGCTGCACCATGGCGCTATGCAAGGCTGTAATGTCGCTGAAGCCAATAAGCCACTTAGGCTGGCGCCGGAAATCGGCAGGGCTGATGCGTGTCAGCAACTGAACGGCGCCGTCACCGCCACGAGTACACATGATGGCGCTGATGGTACTGTCGGTGAGTGCCCAGCGCAGGTCGGCAGCACGTTCATCTGCAGTTCCGGCAAAGCCATGATATTCGTTCAGGGCGTGCGGCCCAACAACAGGTATATAGCCCCATTGGCGCAGTATCTCGCAGCCCTCGCTGACGGTTTTCTCTTTAACGGCACTCGACGGCGACACCACCGCTACACTGTCACCCGGGCGCAGGGAACGAGGCATGATCAGCCTGTGCTGTGCCCATGTACCAACACAGCCCATAGCCATGGCCATGAGCAAAAAGATGATTCGCATATTCTTCAAATCGTTAATCAGCCTTCGCTACAGCAGGCTTTCGATAGCCTTGTCAATGTCCTCGATCTGTGACGAGCGCATCTGCAGAGCGTTATCGCGGTCAATCAGGAAGAATTCAGGCACGGCCGCCACATTATACTGCCGGCACGAATAGGCCGTGGGATCAAAGACACAAATCCACGGCAGCGATGACGTTGCCTGTTTCCACTGAAATTCATCGTTGTCTACCGACACCTGGTATATCTCCAGGCCTCTGTCGTGATAGCGCTGATACAGCTCTCGCAACACTAAGATGCGGGCACCAGACTCTGGCGAAGCAAAGAGGTGAAAGTCGAGCAGCACCACCTTTCCCGCCAGCTCCGACAGTGTGCGCTGGTTGCCGCGGCGATCGGGCAGGCTCAAGTCAATGATGTTAGACACGTTGATTCGGCCCTCGTCAATCAGCTGCTGTTGCTGCGCAGCCACCTTGCGCTTCGTGTTGATATGGCGCTCTACCTGGTTGAATAGCTGCTGTGCACGCTCTGATTCGGGGTAGAATTGCTTCCAACAGGTCGCTACGGCGCGGTAGGCAATGCCATCAAGACTATCTTCCATCAAGAAAACACTGGGGACGATTGCCATATAGCGATGACTGAGCGTCTGTATCAGTGCGAAATAGGCAGCAGCGCTCTGCGGCTCCGGCACGATGTAGTTAAGTATGACACTGTCCTTGTACTGGCGCAACATACGTTGCAGCGAATCCAGCATGACAGGCACAGGCAGCAGCATATTGTCCTCTAAGGCATTGACACGCTGCTGCAGGCGGCTGTGCATGATGGACAGCTGGCGGATGTTCTCACTGCTTTGTGAGCCGCTGACGCTGTAGTTTAGGGCCAGTGCAGGCAGTTTGCCGTTGATGGTGACGGTTTCGGTAGAGTCGACGGAAAAGTTAAGATACTCATTTCCCTGTCTGCCCACAGCAAGGACGTAAAGATCTGGACTGTCGGAGGCAGCAGCACTGATGCTGAAGCGGCCGCCGCCGTCAGCTGTTGCAGAGTCAAGCAGCACGGTGCCTGTCATGGAGCGGTGGAAAAGATAGAGCGTGGAGTCTTGGGCACCATCTATGGTGCCCTCCACGGTGAACGTTGGCTCATGACTGCACGATGCCAATATCTGTGCCGCCACAGCTACGATGAATAGAAGTCGTTTCATTACTCTTTATTGCATGTCATAAACCACCTGCATGAGGCGCTTACCAAGTGCATCGGCCTCGTCCATGGTCTGCGCCTCACTGTAAACGCGGATGATGGGCTCGGTGTTTGACTTGCGCAGGTGCACCCACTTCGTGGGGAAGTCAATCTTCACACCGTCAATGTCGTTGACCACGGCCTCCTTATCCTGGGCGAACATTTCCTTCACGCGGACCAGAATGGCATCCACATCGGTATCAGGAGTCAGGTCAATACGGTTCTTGGCTATCTGATAGTCGGGGAATGTGCGGCGCAGTTCGCTGGCCGTGCAGCCCTTCTGTGCCAGAGACGACAGGAAGAGGACGATGCCCACAAGCGCATCACGTCCATAGTGACTCTCGGGATAGATAACGCCACCATTGCCTTCGCCGCCGATAACAGCGCCGACAGCCTTCATCTTTGTGGTGACATTCACTTCACCCACGGCAGAAGCCGTATACTGACCACCGTGTTTCTCGGTAACGTCGCGCAGGGCACGGGTCGACGAAAGATTGCTAACAGTATTACCCTTGTCGTGTGACAGTACGTAGTCTGCTACTGAGACCAAGGTGTACTCCTCGCCGAACATCTTGCCGTCTTCACAGATGAAGGCGAGACGGTCGACGTCTGGGTCAACAACAATACCGAGGTCGCAGCCGCCTTTGCGCAGCCGTTCCATGATGCCACCGAGATTCTTTTCTAACGGCTCGGGGTTATGGGCGAAATCGCCGCTACACCCGCCGTTCAGTATCTCGTATTCTACGCCGAGTGCCTTGAAGAGCTTCGGCAAGATGATGCCGCCAACGCTGTTGATAGTGTCAGCACATACACGGAAATGGCGATTGCGGATGGCCTCGACGTCAGCTAACCGGAGGTCGAGGACGCTCTGTACGTGGCAGTCGTTCATTGTATCGTCCATAACGACACTGCCCATTCTTTCCACTGGGGCATATTCAAAGTCCTCGGCAGCGGCAATGCGCAACACTTCTTCGCCGTCAGCAGCAGTAAGGAATTCGCCTTCGCTGTTCAACAGCTTCAATGCGTTCCACTGTGTCGGGTTGTGGCTAGCGGTGATGATGATGCCACCATCGGCTTTGTGCCAGCGCACAGCCAGCTCGGTGGTGGGGGTAGTAGCCAAGCCGATGTCAATGACTTTGTAGCCCATGCCTACGAGGGTGCCGCAAACCACGTCGCGCACCATCGGGCCACTGATACGACCGTCGCGGCCCACAACGATTTTCTTACCTTTAATAAAGGTGGCATAAGCCGTAGTGAATTTTACGATGTCAAGGGGGTTGAGCGTGTCGCCCGTGCGTCCGCCGATAGTGCCGCGGATGCCAGAGATGCTTTTAATGAGTGTCATAAGTCTGTTTTACGCTGGAAACTGATTTCGTAATAATAAGGATAGACGTAGCTGGAGGCAAGACTATGGCCTTGCGTGTGGGGAACAATGAGGCGCACCTTTGCGATGTAATCGTCTTCAGAGCGAGGACGGCCCACATTGATGTAGCTCATAGGCACCAGCAGACCAGCAGGCACGGTCTCGGAGCCGTAGGTGCTCACCCATGCACCGCTGGTAAAGGAAGCGGTGAAAGTGTTACCCTGCCGACTCACGTTCATGATGTCTACGTCGTAGGGATTATTAGTGTTTTCGAAATAGAGAGTGTCGAGCAGACAGCGTTCAAAGAAACGCACCAGCAAATCACTGGTTTCACCGTCCTGCATGGGCTTGCCACATCCCTTGTGTACGATTTGCATATAGACGCCGCTGTTATTAAGATAGACAAACTCGCGACGCTCCACGCTGGTCATATTGCCTTGATTGTGGAACTGCTGCTCGCTGATAACGACAAAAGCGGAGTCACTAATCAGCTGGCGGATGGCCTTGCGCTCCTTCTCCTTCTTGTCACCGTAGGTCTCGTAGTCACGGCATGAGGTGAAAATGCTCAGTAACAAGCCGAATGACAGGAGCAGCATCATTGCTTTTCTCATAGTCGTTGATTTACTATTTATTTGCGGGTGCAAAGTTACATATAAATCACGATTTACAAGCCAGTATGACAAAGATTTTAAGTTTTCTTTAGAGGAAAGGCACGAATAAGCAGACTGACAGCAAGACTGAGATTCTGCTGCGCTACATCTTTGCGCATAGCTACTTCAAGTGGAATGTCAGAGGGATTGATACATTCCACCCTGGCAAATCCTGCCTTCAGCAGCTCTTCGCGGTCACCAATCCTGCCAGCAATCAAACAGACTGGGACATGGTCTGACTGCCGAAGTATTCCTACTGGGAGTTTGCCCATCAGCGTCTGAAGGTCGGCTGTACCCTCACCCGTGACAATAAGGTCGGCATCCTTCACCAAATGTTCATAGTTAATAGTTTCGAGCAGCAGTTGGATACCAGGCTTACAATCTGCGTCCATATATTGCAGGAAAGCATAGCCAAGACCACCTGCAGCTCCGGCGCCCTCCATTTGAGAGCGGTCATAGCCGAAATGCTTGGCAGAGACTTCGGAAAATCTTCTGGCTCTCTCATCCAATAGGCAGACCATTTTATCTGTAGCGCCTTTCTGGGGCGCAAAAACGCGGGCTGCTCCATTCTCGCCACAGAGCGGATTCCTGACATCGGTGGCAATCGTAAAGCGAACACGCTTTAGCTGCTCTATTTCATCCCACTTCCCATGAGGAACAAAATCATCAATAAGAGCACGTAGCATCCCGATTCCTGCATCACTTGTTGCGCTACCGCCGAGACCTACGACAATGTGTTCAACTCCCTTACGCACAGCATCGGCCACCAGCTGTCCTGTACCATAGCTTGTAGCTACCATTGGATTACGCTCTCCCTCCGTGAGCAGCGTCAATCCGCTGGCCTGGGCCATCTCCATCACTGCCATTTTGTCCTTCAACAGATATTTTGCAACAACTGGCCGCATTAACGGATCTCTCACAAGCGCTTCAACCACCCTACCGCCAATGGCTGAATGGAAAGCCTCCACAAAGCCCTCGCCCCCATCACTGACGGGTACTTCCACGACCTTCGCATCAGGCAAAACACTCCTAATGCCTTCTATTGCTGCCTGATTCGCCTCCTTTGAGGACAGGCAGCCCTTGAATGAATCTATCGCTACGACTATCTTCAAAGTTTTTCTAATCATTGCCGTTCATTATTATTCAATACGCGGAAGCCCGACCTCCTGCCGCCATTCATTCACACGTGAAGCATCCAGCAAGGGGCAAAGCTTACCGTCGGCATCCCGCTGCGAGCCGTATTTCTGCGGACGGCCTTCGCGAATATCGATGCGGTCTTTCAAAACAGCCACATACGCAGGAGCAATATCGCCATTGCGGGCAGCCTCCTCCAACAGCGGCAAGAACAGCTTCTGATGTTCTAAATCGCTATGCTGAAACACCAACCATGTAGCCAACACGGCAAACTCTCCCACCTGTGTCTTTCGTGGGAAACCGCTCTCGGTCAACACCTCGTCCACCATGACAAGATTAGTAGAGTCAGTATCCCACACACGGGCTGCCAACATATCATTGCGACCTGTCTGTTCGGGATGCATATTTGTCGTCTGGCTCCAAAGCATGCGGTAGTATTGGTCACGCTCAAAAATCCACTCCAGTTTTTCTTTTAGCGGCAAATCGTAGTTCAAGGCCTTTTGACGCAGTTCAAACGTTTCTTTCAGCTGCGAGTCGGAACACATGGAAGAGTTTTCATAATAGTCGTTTTCCATCTGAACACGATGGTTAAGGTATTTGACTGTAGCATCATCGTCGCCGATGTCCTGCATCTTGCGAGCCACTGTTGACAGCTGACTCGGCAAAATGTAGCGGTCTTCAGTAAAGGCAAGGTCATACAGCTGCTTTGCCTCGGCATAGAGACCCTCTGCAAAAAGGGAGTCGGCATGGAACAACAAGGCCCAATAGTCATCCTGCGAAGCCGGTGCCACATACTTATCGTCTCCTTTCAACCGCTTCACGGCAAGTTTATCAAGGCTGTTTAGCGCCATACCCGTGGACTCGATGTTGTGGGAATCGCTCACGTCCCAATGGTACTTGCCGAAGGTGGGGAAATCCTTCGATTCGCTCTGCAAAACATAGACATAGCCATGAGTCCTGTCATTCTTCATATATCGATCAATGCAGACGACACGACGGTTCTTTCTTGACACCACTACATTGCGCCATATCTTTTCTTCACTCTGGCGGGTGGGAGTCAGCGTACTGTAGACAACAACTGTTCCGTCTGCGTTAATCTCGACATCGGGTAGGGCCGTCACATAATCCTGATTGGAGAACTGGAACGTAGCCATGTCTCCCCCCGTAATCCAATGCATTGAATCGACGCGGAAAGGAATCTCCTTCCTAATGCTCGCTTCAAACCTTTGATTTTCTGACACACCCTTCGTTTGGCAGCCTGTCAGCAGTAAAAGGAATAAGCCTGTAGCTGCAATATGTAATTTGTTCATACAACTTTAAGCACCATGCTATTGATGTTTATGTTGCAAAAGTACCCATTTATTCCAACTTAAGCAAAGAAAACCCGCAAATTATTTCTGAGTTTCAAAATAATAGTGTATCTTTGCCCCGAAAAACACTATCTGTTTTTAAGACTATGACTATGAAAAAACTCACTTGGGTTTTGTTTTTGCTAACCCCAATAATGGGCGTCCATGCCCAAGCGGTGTATAACGTTTTAGACTTTGGTGCCAAAGGCGACGGTGTGACCGATGATGCAGCCGCGCTTCAACAATCAATTGATAAATGTACGCGCGAGGGCGGCGGTCGCGTGCTATTACCCGCCATGCATACCTTCCTCTGCGGCCCCGTGGAGCTGAAGAGCAATGTGGAGCTGTACATAGAGAGCACGGCAACTCTGCTCTGCAATCCCGACGAGAGTCTCTATACGCTGAGCGCCTTCGGCGAAAACCGCGGCGAGGGCATGATGTGGCTGTGGGCCAAAGACGCCCGCAACCTCAGCATCACAGGCCGCGGCACCATCCATGGCAACGGCATCAAGTTCATGGGCATGGAGCTGAACGATAGCTACGAGCTGAAGCCGCTGGCCGACCCCACTTTTGACCCAAGGCCGCACGTGCTGACGCTCATCGGCTGTGAAAACCTTCTCATCCGCGACGTCACCATCACCGAGGGTGCTTACTGGACTGTGCACCTCATTGGCTGCAACGTGGCCAACATCGACGGTGTCAACCTGCTGAACAATCTGAAGATACGCAACGGCGACGGCATAGACCTGGACCACTCGAAGAATGTGCGCATCGCCAACTGCCACATCACCTCCGGCGACGATTGCATCTGCCTGAAAAACCGCCGAGAATGGGCCGAATACGGTGCCTGCCACGACATCGTGGTGACAAACTGCACGCTGAGCAGCCGCTCGTGCGCCATCAAGATTGGCTCAGAAAACATGGACAACATCTATAATGTACTGGTGACCGGATGCATCATCACCGGCTCCAACCGCGGCATTGGCATACAAAACCGCGACGAAGGCACCGTCACCGACATTACGTTCTCGAACATTATGATGGACTTGCAGCTATGGAGTGACGTGTGGTGGGGCAAGGCCGAGCCTATTTACGTGACGAGCTATCCCCGTGCCGACGGCAACCACAAGGATGCCAACTGGCGCTTTCCCAAAGGCCAGACCGAAGGCCGTTGCGGTGCTGTCAGCCGCATCACGTTCAGCAACATACAGGCCACTTCTGAAAACGGTTGCTTCATCGGGGGCGATACTCAGGACAAGGTGAGCGACATTACTCTTCAGAACGTCACCATCAACCTGCGCCGCATGACCACCTATGCCAACGGTCTCTACGACCGTCGTCCCTGCAAGGGCGACGATTTCGTCACCGGCCGCGTCTACGGCGTCTACGTCGAGCAGGCCAGTGGCGTGAAGACCGACGGTCTGACGGTGAACAGCTATCTGGCCAACTACGAGGGCAAGGTGCACTATCCAGCCAACTCGCTGAATCCCATCCATCGCTTCAAAAACTTCGTCAACCGCACAACCGCCGACTTGAGCCAGTAAGGCTCCCCATAGGCCACATTTTTTATCAAGCTCATAGATTACTTTATTATAACCAAAATCAACATTTATGCAAAACGTAACAAAAACATTCAGCCGCCTGCTGATGCTGACACTGCTCCTCATGTTTACTACCGTGGCATGGGCACAGCAGCGCATCGGCGGCACCGTGAGAGACGGTAAGGGCGAGGCTCTCATCGGCGTGAGCGTGAAAGAGGCCGGCACACAGAACGGCACTACCACGAACCTCGACGGACAGTTCACCCTCACCGTAAAGCAGGGCGCACGCCTGGAGTTCAGCTACATCGGCTTCAACTCGCAGACACTGCCTGCTCAGCAAGGCATGAGAGTAGTGATGGAAGAAGACAACCAGCAACTGGAAGAAGTCGTGGTCGTAGGCTACGGCACCATGCGCCGCAAGGACGTCACAAGCTCCATCACCACCGTGCAGGCCAAAGACCTGAACCGTGGTGTCTTCTCTGACCCCGCCTCCATGCTACAAGGCAAGGTGGCAGGTCTTACTGTCACCTCCAGTGGCGACCCCACAGGCACGCCTAGCATCACCCTGCGCGGTGCTTCATCGCTGCGCACTGGCGAAGCCATGGAACCCTACTACGTCATTGACGGTATTCCTGGTGTAGACCCGTCGATGGTGGCTCCCGACGACATCGAGAGCATCGACGTGCTGCGTGATGCTTCTGCTACAGCCATCTACGGTTCGAAAGCAGCCAACGGCGTCATCATCATCACGACAAAAAGCGGTGCCGAAGGTCGCACCAGCCTTACCTACAACGGATACGTTGCTTTCGACCGCGTACTGAAGACCCTCGACATGGCTTCTGCCTCAGACCTGCGCAACAGTGGCCTCATCGGAGCTGAACAGGACGGCGGCGGTGATACCGACTGGCAAGACGAGGTGCTGCGCACTGGTTTCAGCCACAACCACAACGTCAGCATCAACGGTGGCAACAACACCACAAAGTACATGGGTTCAATAAACTATATGAGCCGTGAAGGCGTGGTGCGCGGTACGGGTATGAACCGAGTCAACGCACGTTCATTGATCAGCACCAGCATCCTGAAAGACCACCTCAACATCTCCGTAGGCCTCAACGCCATGCAGGGACGCCACGAGGGAGTGCCCATGTTAGAATCTACAGGCACAGATTCAGGCAAGAGCGTGCTCGACGCCATGAATTACTTTTCGCCAACAAACCCCGTGCGCAACGCTGACGGCACTTGGTATGAGAGCTATATCGGCTCGGCCAACTACAACCCCCTGTCAATGATATACGAAGACAACAACCGCAATGAATGGAAGCGCATTCAGTACATTACCAAGGCTACACTGAAGATTGTCGACGGTCTGACTTGGAACACCAACTATTCGTATGAAAGCAGCCAAAACACCTATAGCTGGTACCAGACGCATCAGACGCAGATGGACAAGGGCTTCGACGGACGCGCTCACCGCGAAACGAATCTGCGCCACAACCAGACCTTCGAGACCTACGGCAACTATGATGCCACGTTCAACAAAATACACAAGATTGGCTTGATGGCTGGTTACTCTTGGGAGGAGCGTGTTGGCAATGACGGCTTCGGCGTAACAGTAAACCATTTCTACAACGATGTGACAAACTTCTGGAACCTAGCTTATGCCAATAACATCAACGGCATTACCGACGTGACGGGAAGCTCTCGCACCAAAATCCGCAACATCTCTTTCTATGGCCGCGTGAACTACTCGTTCAACAGCCGCTACATGCTTCAGGCAACCATTCGCCGCGACGGCAGCTCTGTATTCGGCAAAGACCACCGCTGGGGCACCTTCCCCTCAGCATCTGTAGCCTGGAACATCGCCGAGGAAAGTTTCATGCAGAATCAGGATCTCTTCGATCAGTTGAAGCTGCGCGTGGGCTACGGCGTCAGCGGTAATGCCATGGGCTTCGGTGCCTACGATGCTATCACCTCCTACTACCTGCAGAACCGTCCGAATGACACGAACTCCTTTGATTATACCCTTCCAAACGGAGAAAACATCACCTTGTACAGTATTAAGGCACAAAACAACGGAAACCCCGACCTGAAGTGGGAGCGTACAGCCATGCTCAACGTGGGTCTTGACTTCGCCTTCCTCGGCGGACGTATCAACGGTAGCATCGAATACTATAAAAAGAAGACGAGCGACCTGATTTGGAATTATCGTGTCTCGACCAACATTTATCCGCTTGATTGGATTCGCGCTAACGTGGGCGACATCACCAACGAGGGTGTTGAGTTGATGCTGAACGCCACACCTGTCCGCACACGTGACTTCCAGTGGCAGACCACACTCACCCTTTCACACAACAAGAACAGCGTTGACAAGCTTTCCAACGCACAATATTCTGTGGACTACGTCGACCAAGGCAATCCCAATATCGGTGGCATTTCTGCTAATGCCGATACACAGCGTATCATGGAGGGCGAGCCTCTCGGAACGTTCTGGACCTACCGCCACGCCGGCTACGACGCCAACGGCAACAGCGTGTTCTACGTGGGCGACCTTGAGAAGCACAAGGATGCCGAGGGCAACATCCAGGCAGACACCTATCAGGATGCCAACGGCCAGTGGGTGACCAGCATTCCCGTCTACGAAGATAAAGCCAACGTCGGTTGTGCACAGCCCAAGATTGTCTACGGCTGGAACAATACACTGAACTACAAGAACTGGAGCCTTTCTGCCTTCTTCCAGGGTGTGCTGGGCAACAAAATCCTAAATGCCACGAAGGCTCACTACAGCTACCTCGGACATCTTGCCGGAGGTAAGAACGTTCTTGCCGACGTTGTCAGCGACCCCGTGCTGCGCAACGACGCCAACGGCCACATTCCCAGCGACAAATACTTAGAGAACGGCAACTACCTGCGTCTCTCGTCGCTCACATTGGGCTACACCTTCGACAAGCTCGGCGGATGGGCACAGAGCCTACAGCTTTATGCAACCTGCAACAACCTGCTGACGCTGACCAACTACAGCGGCATTGACCCAGAAGTAAACCTTGGTGGCCTGACACCCGGCATTGACTATCGTGAAACCTTCTATCCGCACACCCGCTCGTTCATCTTCGGTGTTAAAATCAACTTCGACGCCAAGGCTGAGAAGAAGGTGGCTCCACAGACAATCTACGTGACCGATAACGACGAAATCAACCGCCTGCAAGAGGAGATCAACCGCCTTGCCAACGAGAACGAGAAGCTGAGGAACGTGCGCGTCGACCCGCCGAAGGTTATCACCGAGGTGCAGACCGTTACCTTCCCCTACCTCGTCAACTTCGTCATCGGTCAGAGCGACCTGGCCAACCGTGAGAAGGTGAATCTGGAGGCTGTGGCCAAGATGATGAACGCTACGCCCAACACAAAGTACAGCGTCTACGGCTACGCCGACAAGCAGACTGGCTCGCCCGAGCGTAACGAACAGCTGGCCCAGGAGCGTTCTGTCAACGTCTACGACATTCTGACCAAGCAGTATGGCGTGCCCGCATCACAGCTCATCCGCGAAGCAAAGGGCGGTGTCGACGTGATGTATCTTGACGATCCGCAGCTGTCGCGTTCTGTTGTTATCTCTGAAGTGAAGTAGGTTGAACATTGAAAATTGTAATTTGAAAAATGAAAATCATGAAAAATATAGCTAAATTTTTCTGTGGCAGTCTCGTTGTCTGTGGCTTCGCTGCTGTGACCACGAGCTGCACCGACCTCGACATCACTCCCGAGGCACAGTACATAACGTACCCCGACACTGAGGAGGCCGTTGAAGCGCAGATGGCTGAAATTTATTTCCACCTGCGCGGCACACTCGGTCGTCGCTACATGGAGGCGCAGGCCCTCTCAAGCGATGAGTGGGTGGGTATTTCCTTCGACGGCGACTACGCCGACGGTGGCATCTACGCCCAATGCTCACTGCACAACTTCGACGCCTCATCAGCTTGCACCGACTGGTACAGCGATGTGACGGCAGGCATCACCAATGCCAACAAGGTCATCGTGGCCATGGGCGGCGAGGAAAGCGACGCCACGGCACAGGCACGCTTCATGCGAGCTTTCTACACCTGGATTCTCATGGACAGCTTTGGCGACGCGCCCATCCTCAACCGCCTATTCGATGAAGACGAGCAAGTCGATCGCTCGCCACGCGCCGAAGTAGCAAAATGGATTGCCAGTGAACTGGAGGCCATCATCCCCCTGCTGCCCACCGAATTGAACGCCTCTACCTATGGCAAGCCGACGCGCTACGTGGCTGAGGCCCTGCTGGCCAAGCTCTATATTAACTGGCCTGTCTACACCGCTGCCGATGTTACAGCCTACGACGCTGCCAATTACAGCAACGCCCACCTGCAGGATGTCGTAACACTTGTTGACGACATCATCAAGAGCGAAAAGTTCAGCCTCTCTGAAGGTGCCAACGGCTACCGCTCGAAGTTCTGGCCGAACAACGGCTATCAGATCAAGGACTTCATCTACGCCATGCCATACGATGCCATCAACGCCCAAGGCTTCCAGTACTGCCGTCCGCGCATCTGGCGACAGGGCCGCAACGACGGCGAGGGCGGACCGGGCTACTTCGGCTCTGATATCGGCAACAGCACAGGTGGCAACTTCAGCATCTCGCCTGAATTTTCCGACATTCTGATGGCACTCCCCACAGACGACCGTCAGGAGAACATCCTTGCTGGAAAGATTTATATGTTCGACCCCACGACCTACGCCAAGACCACGACACCCTATAAGTACAAGGGTGAGGAAATCGTGCTCGACAAGACTTTCCGCTTGAAAAACCGCACCGATAATGGCGTCGACTACTACGAGTGGGGCACTGCACCCTCGGCCTATCCCGCCTCTACAGACATCTTCCAGCTCAACGCCGGAAAGGACGTCAAGGGATGGAGTCAGGGCTACAAGAGCGTGAAATACTTCGTCATTCGCGAGGACTTCATCAATGGCCGTAACCAGAGCAACGACCTGCCTATCTTCCGCTATGCCGACATGCTGCTGCTGAAGGCTGAGGCTATTGCACGCGGTGCTCAAGCAACCAACGGCGAGACAGCCCAGAGTCTGTTCAACCAAATCCGTTCTTACGTCAACGCACCGACCATCAACGGAACGCCTTCCCTGCAAGACATCTACGAGGAGCGCGGCCGCGAGCTATTCGACGAGAACTGGCGCCGCAACGACATGATTCGCTTCGGCCACTTCGAGGATGAATACGGCTTCCACAAGAAAGGATTCCCCACCGCCCGTTTTGACAAGGAGTGCCGTGTATTCCCCATTCCGCAGAGCGTGCTGAACACGAACACGAACTGGAAGCAGAACGCTGGATACTAATCTCCCCTAACAAGTAACTCTTCAGTTCCCAGTGGCGACCGTGCCACTGGGAACTGTTTTTTTCGGCAAAAAAAAGAACGAGTTTCTCTGTTATGCTCTCGGCTTTTCTTAATTTTGGCTTCGCCGAAGTTACTGGCACTCGGAAGAAAAAAGAAAAATGTTTTTTTCTTTTGCTCTTCTCTCGTTTTTTCTTAACTTTGCACCCAAATACATGATTTGAACAAATAGACATGGAACAGAAAAAAAACAATGTTAAGCCCGCAGAGGGCAAACTTGGAATTCTCGTCGTTGGCAACGGCGCAGTGGCAACAACTTTCATGACAGGCGTGCTGATGACCCGCAAAGGTCTCGCCAAGCCCGTCGGTTCAATGACTCAGTATGACAAAATCCGTATTGGCCGCCGAGACGACAAGAAGTATCTCCCCTACAAGGACATCGTACCCATTGCCGACCTCAACGATATCGTCTTCGGCTGCTGGGACGTCTATCCTCAAAACGCCTATCAGGCTGCCATGTATGCCGAGGTGCTGAAGGAGAAGGACATCGAGCCCGTGCGCGACGAGCTGGAGAAGATTGTGCCCATGAAGGCTGCCTTCGACAAGAACTACGCCAAGCGTCTTGACGGCGACAACGTGAAGAGACCCACCTCCAACCCCTCCCTAAATGGAGGGGAGCAGATACCTACCCGCTGGGAGATGGTGGAGATGTTGCGCGAGGACATCCGGCAGTTTAAGGCAACCAACAGCTGCAGCCGCATCGTGGTGCTCTGGGCCGCCTCTACCGAGATCTACGTGCCCGTCGATGAACAAGTGCACTACAAGCTTAGCGACCTCGAGGCTGCCATGAAGGCCGATGACCGCGAGCATATCGCTCCCTCGATGTGCTATGCCTATGCAGCCCTCACCGAGGGCGCTCCCTTCATCATGGGCGCTCCCAACACCACCGTCGACATCCCCGCTATGTGGGAGCTGGCAGAGAAGACGAAGATGCCTATCGCCGGCAAGGACTTCAAGACGGGCCAGACGCTGGTGAAGAGCGGCTTCGCACCCATCATCGGCACCCGCTGCCTGGGTCTGAGCGGCTGGTTCTCTACCAATATCCTGGGCAACCGCGACGGACTGGTACTTGACGAGCCTGCCAACTTCCGCACGAAGGAGGTGTCGAAGCTCTCAACGCTGGAGACCATCCTCAAGCCCGACGTACAGCCCGACCTCTACGGCCACGGCAACGATGAGGACACACAATACTACCACAAGGTGCGTATCAACTATTATCCGCCTCGCAACGACAACAAGGAGGGCTGGGATAACATTGATATCTTCGGCTGGATGAACTATCCCATGCAGATCAAGATCAATTTCCTCTGCCGCGACTCTATCCTTGCTGCTCCTTTGTGTCTCGACCTCTGTCTGCTGAGCGACCTCGCTGCCCGTGCCGGACGCTACGGCACCCAGCGCTTCCTCTCGTTCTTCCTGAAGTCGCCCATGCACGACTATACCCAGGGCGAGGAAGCCGTCAACAACCTCTATCAGCAGTACACCATGCTGAAGAATGCCATCCGCGAGATGGGCGGCTATGAGGCTGACGAGGAAATAGATTAATTATTTTTACAAGTATAGATACTGCCCCCCCAACCCCTCCCCTATAATGGAGGGGAGTGGTGAGAGGGGAGTGGTGAGAGATATGCTGGCAGAACATAGAAAGAACACAGGAAAGAGGGAATGGGTCCTCTTGGCTGTCCTATGGCTGACGCTCAGCGCGCAGGCGCAGCTGGGCCGTTATAAAGCCGACATCCGGGCACTGCCGCAAGATTTCTGCGACACCGTCAAAGTGGAGTGGGAACGTGACCAAATGTATGTGCCTGTCATTGCAGGCGGACGTACCTACCGTTTCCTCTTCGACACGGGTGCCAGTCAGGCTGTTGTGTTCAGCGACTCGCCATTAGCCAGTGCGCCTCGCGTGAGTAGCCTGCTGTCGCACGATGCAGCCGGCAACATCGATACCGTCAACGTGGTGAAGTTACCACCGTTGCTCTTGGGCCGCATCACTCTCTACAACTGCAATGCCACCATACAGCCACGTGGAGTAGGGGCACGCAACATCGACGGCATTCTGGGCTTTGACTTGGTGAACAGTGGACTGTGTCTGAAACTTGACATGCAGTCGCAGCAGCTCATCATCAGCGACCGCGAATGCTGCTTCGACCATGATGAGAACACTACAAGCCTGCGCTACCGACTGAACTTCCATGTGCCCTACATAGACATCATCCCTTTCGGACGGCGACGTGAGCGCGTGCTCTTCGACACGGGCAGCAGGAGCTTCTTCTCCATGAACATCCATAACTTCAACGTCGCCGAGAACCAGCGCCACCGCTTTGACCGGCCCTACCGCGTAGAGGGACGTGCCGTCGGCCAGCACACCATCGGCCACGGAGGCACCGAGCCGATGGGCGAGGTCGTGTTCCTTCGATTAGACAGCCTCGGACTAGGGAAATGCTCGTTCTCACAAGTCCATGCCATCACTACGCAGGGCGGTTCGCACCTCGGCGCACGCCTGCTGCGCTACGGCACCATGGCCTTCTGCCCTTATCACAACCGTATGTTCTTCCACCCCTACGCAGGGCCTACCACTATCGTTAACAACCGTCAATTAGACATTGCCTTCGTGTCCGACAAGATGGGACGCCCACAAGTAGGACTGGTTTGGCCACAGGGCACGCCCTACCTTCAGGGATTTCGCCAGGGCGACATCATCGAGCAGATAGACGGCCGTCCCGTTCTTAGCCTGTTGCAGTTTATTACCTGGTCCTTTGAGCGCGGTCGCGAATATACGTTCACCGTGCGCAGCATCGACGGGCAACGTCACGATGTGAAGTGGGTGCGTATGCCACAGAGGGAAGAAAGCACCAAGAAGGAAGAAAACGCCAAGAAGAATCCACTTCTTCTCGTATTGTAATGGCTTACGAGAACAAGTGGATTTTGGAAACACACTATCTTTTACGAATTTTCCAGTCAATGCCTAACGGATTGTTATGCATCTCCCGTACAAGATAGAGACGTAGTCTATTGTCGTAGGCAAGTGTCATCTCCGTGCCGTCGATGTCGGCACGCACGCGCCACACTTCGTCTGTTTCCGCGCCATGAATCAGACGCCAGGTAATGCCGTCGTAGACAAAGAATCCCTCTTCCTTCAACTGCTGAATGGCTTTTTTCGAGACGAAGAGGAAGGTGCCACGCACGTCAGGATAGATGGTGCCGTCATCCTGCGGCGTCAGCCAGCAGAAGCCACCACCTTCCTCCACTTCACTGCGCGGGATGAGATAAAGGGTCTTTTTGCAGACTACGCCAAGCGTATCGCCCATCCAGCGTAACGACAGCGGCCAGGTGCGGAACTGCCTGTTCAGTGTGAAGGACACTTCATAGGGTGTGTTGGGCACAATGGCTGCCCCGGTCATTTGCTTTTTTCCTGACTTTTCAGTCATTCCGTCAGGCGCAAGGCGCTTAGCCGACCCGTCATCATTACTTCCTGCCACAAGATACACCAGCTCCCCGCCCTGCAAAAGCTCCTTGTGCGTGATGCGGGCATCCTTCAGCTCACGTCCGTTGAGACTGACGGTGAACAGTCGGGACGACAGAGACTTCTTGGACTTTTGTTTTTTGGTGACCTTGAGGCTTTTGCCATTCGGCAGGGTCAGCGTATAGCTGTAGAGCAGCGGAATGTTCAGCAGATAATAATCCTGTCCAGCATTGGGATAGAGGCCCATCATGTGGAAGGCAAGCCAAGAGGACATGGCGCCGCTGTCATCGTTGCCAGGCAGACCGTCGGGCGTGTCGCTGTAGTTGGCAGCAATGATCTGGTGGATGCGCTGCGTGCTCAGGTCTGGCCGACCGAGCCAGTGGTAGAGGCAGGGCGTGAGGAACGACGGTTCGTTGCCCACGTTATAGCGGCCGCGCTCGAAGAACAAATCCAAGCGACGTTGGAAAGCTTCTTTACCGCCACACGCCTCGATAAGACCTTCCACATCGTGGGGGATAGAGAGCGAGTATTCTGCCGACAGTGCTTCGTAGAAAAACGTATCCCACCAGGGAATATACCACGGTGCCACCTTCGTCACCGGCGTGTAGGGGATGCGCGGCTTGAATACCTTCGAGCGGCCCCAAGGCACACTGTCCAACCAGGCGCCGTTCTCATCGCGCGGCATGATGTAGCCTTTCACATCGTCCCACTCATAGTCGGCACGCCACAGGTTGCGCCAATTGCGCGAGCGCTGCATGTACTCCTCGTAGATATCCTCTCTGCTAAGTCCCTTCGCCACCTGCGCGATGCAGTAATCGTTGTAGGCATATTCCACGGTGCGCGTGCCGGCACGGGGGATGCCGTAGGGTACATAGCCCAGCCTGCGGTATTCATTCAGGCCGCCGCGCCCATGCTTCTCATGGTCAGCGCCAGGGTCCTGCTCAGCATCTTTCAGCATGGCCTCGAGGGCCTGTGCGTAGTCTATTTCAGCCACGGACATACACGGACTTACACGGACTGATTCTTCTGCCTCGGATAATTTATTTGTCACGGACTCACACGGACTTTCATTTATTGCCACAGATTTACATGGACTCACACGGACTGATTCTTCTGCCTCGGATATTTTATTTGCCACGGATTCACACGGACTTTCATTTATTGTCACGGACCCACACGGACTTTCATTTATTGCCACGGATTTACACGGACTCACACGGACTGATTCTTCTGCCTCGGATAATTTATTTGCCACGGACTCACACGGACTTTCATTTATTGCCACGGATTTACACGGACTTACACGGACTTCATCCGTGGCAAATGACTTTTTTCCCCGTGAAAGTCCGTGAGAGTCCGTGGCAAATAAATGGTCCGAGGTTCTTCCGAGGCCTTTGACGAAGGCATCGGCGATGACGACCTCGGCGTTGCTACCGCCCTGCGTACGCCCGTTGCAGTCGCCGCTACGGGCGTCGGGCATGTAACCCTCGCGCGTGTATATATTTAATAATGAATTGACGATTTCCACTTGACGCTCGGGCCAGAGCAAGGTCAACAGCGGCGAGGAGGTGCGGTAGGTGTCCCATATGGCGTAGTAGTCGTCGTAGTAGGGTGTCTCCGCCCATTTCGGGTTCTCACCAGTCTTGCATACCGGCATCAGCATGGTGTGATAGAGGGCGGTGTAGAACATGCGCTTCTGCTGTTCGGTGCCGTCAATGTGCACCTTCTGCAGCTGTTCCTCCCACGTATCGCGCAGGCGCTGCAACTGCTCGTCGAAGCCGTGCGTATCGATGTTGCGGCGTGCCTGCATGGTGCTGACATAGCTGATGCCCACCTTGACGTTTACCAATGTGTCGGAGAAGACAAGGAAAGCCCCCTCCAACCTCCCCCAACTGGGGGAGGCTTCATCCGCAGATTTCGGCGCAGCTGCCTCCCCCAGTTGGTGGAGGTTTGAGGGGGCCTTGAATGGCTTGTCCGTCTGTAGACAGAAGTAGACCGTATAAGCATCGCCGTTGTTCCAACCGCCGCGAATGCGACTGAAGCCCTGCACCTCAAATTCGCTGACCACCTCGATGTCGGCACCAACGAACTGCTGCCTTTCGCGAAGGTCAGGCACGCTGTCTTTACCGAGAAAGTGGGTCACATCAAGCAACAGGCAGGCTACGGACTTACACGGACTTTCAATTATTGCCACGGACTCACACAGGCTTTCATTTATTGCCACGGACTCACACGGACTTTCATTTATTGCCACGGACTCACACGGACTTTCATCTTTGGCCACGGACTCACACAGGCTTTCAATTATTGCCACGGACTCACACGGACTTTCATCTTTGGCCACGGACTCACACGGACTTTCATCTTTGGCCTCGGACTCACACGGACTTACACGGGCTGCTGGTTCTTTTGCCTCGGACTTACACGGACTATCACAGATCGTGGGGAAGTGGAAGCGGTAGTGGGCGCAGCGCTCATTTGTGGTTATCTCTGTGCGGATGCCGTTGTCATAGGTCGTAGCATAGTAGCCCAGCTCCACAGTCTCGTTAATCCGAATCGCGTCTGTCCGTATAAGTCCGTGTGAGTCCGTGGCATAAAAAAAACAGGGCTGAATGAGGATGTTTCCGTATTTCTGGCCGCCACCGGTGCCGCTGACGTGGGTCTGAGAAAAACCGCTGACGGCATCGGGCATGGGTGCCCAGCCAGCATTGGGCAGCACGCCGCAGTCGGGGCCAGGCTTCGCCATACCGAAAGGCATGGCGGGGCCGGGGAAAGTGCGGCCCACACCCTCGCTGCCGATGCGCGGGTCAACGTATTTCCACAGCTGTGCATGTGCCTCTAAGCAAGCTATCAGCAACGTGACTACCAACAAATTCTTCATCATTTTTCCCATGCGAAAACTCCTGCAACGAACGGGGAGCTTAGATATGTTTATGGGGAGCCTGTTTTTGGTTGAATTCTCGAGAGAATTGAAACAAAAACAGGCTCCCCATTTTCATATAGTGTTTATTGATTTTATAAAGCAGGCTGCGCATTGATTTCGCGAAGCAAACGGTCGGCATGCCCCCACTTGTCCATCATGAAGAGGACGTAGCGGATGTCAACGCCGATGCAGCGGGCCAGTTCGCGGTCGAAGAAGATGTCGCTGGAGAGCGAGTCCCAGTTGCCGTCGAAGGCCAGGCCGATGAGGCGGTTCTTTCCGTCGAACATCGGCGAGCCGCTGTTGCCGCCGGTGATGTCGTTGGTGGTAAGGAAGCACAGCGGCATGTCGCCAGCTTGAGTCATCAGCTGCAACATCTCAGGCTCTACGCGGTAATCTTCCACGGTGTCGCCAGTCTTCATCTTTGCCACAATACTGGGGGCGGTGGTGCGGAAGCCCGAGGGCTTGCCGCCCAGCAGATACTCCTTCACCTGTCCGTAGCTGAGACGCAGCGTGAAGTTAGCATCGCTATAGTGCGGCTGATCCATCTCCATGCGCACCTTCACGTCGCACAGGCGGCGCTCCTGCTCGTCAATGCTGTCGCTGAGTGCCATGTATTCGCCGATGAGGGTGGCGCGCAGGGTGACGAGATCGAGGCCATACTGCACACCGAGGTCCCTCTGATTGGACTTCTTGTTCGGATAGACACGGTTTTTCTTGATGAGGATCGACTTCTTGTACATCGCGTCAGCATAGGCCTGACAGTCACCGTGGAACTTCTTGTCGATGACGTCGGTATAGAAAGCGGGCAGATAGTCGGGGCTCGTGACGTGACTACGGTAGTTGGCCAGGAGCGTACCAAGAATCTCGCGGTCGGTGGCCAAATCCCACGTGTCGCTGTTGTCCTTGATGTTGATATGCTGGCGCTTGCCATTGCCCACAGGCTCTGCGCCATTGTGTATGCGCTGTGCCCTGACTGACAGCTCGTCGTTTCGTGAGAAAGTCTCGCTATAGAGCAGCAATGCCTTGGAGACCTTGATACGTTGGTCGTAGAGGCGGGCCATCGTCTCGAAGTCCACATGCGCAGGCACGGCACAGCAGGCACTGTCCTGCCACTGGGCTATCTGGCGCTCGAAGCGCTCCTTCTGTGCGATGAGACCAATGCTGTCGATGCACTTGTTCATGCCTATCGAGTTCTTCCAATAGTTCGACGAGGTGGCGTACTTCGAGTCATATTTTATGCGCACAGCCTCCGAGGCGTCCATGTGGCGCTTCATCACCTCCTGCTTCACGCCACGCACCTGAGCACGGATATCGTTCTGTGCGTAGCGCTCTTGTATGCCGTAGCTCGACAGATAGCGCGACGTAGAGCCAGGGTAGCCCATCGTCATCGAGAACGAACCCTCGTTGTAGCCCTCTGTCGACACCTTTGCCCAGTGCTCAGGATGGTAGGGCACATTGCGCTCAGAATATTCGGCGGGGCCGTTGGTGTCAGGGTCGGCGTAGATGCGGAACACGCTGAAGTCGCAGGTCTGGCGCGGCCACATCCAGTTGTCGGTCTCGCCGCCAAACTTACCCATCGACTTGGGAATGGCGAAGACGAGGCGCAGGTCGGTGAAGTCGCGGTAGGTCGTGGCGTAATACTTGTTGCCTTCGAAGAAGGCCTTCAGCTCCAAGCGCAGCGTCTTGTCCTGCTCCTTCACGGCCTTCGACATCGCGTTCTCAAGGCTGTCCAAATAGATAGCTTGCTGGCGTGAGTCCATCGCACGGAAGGCATCGGTGATAACCTGGTCGGTGACGTCCTTCTGCTCCACCATGAATGAGACGAACATATCCTTGTTGGGCAACTCCTCCTCATAACTCTTGGCAATGAAGCCGTTCAGCATGTAGTCGTGCTCGACGGTACTGTGCGAGCGGATGGCGTCGAAGCCGCAGTGGTGATTGGTGAAGACGAGGCCGTCGGGCGAGACAACGACGCCCGAGCAATAGCCAGAGAAGTTGACGACACTCTTCATGATGGCGTCGTCGGCACGGTACAGCATGTCATAGGGCAGCTGATAGCCCTCGGCCTGCATCTGCTCATACACGGCCTGCGGCAGGTCATAGAGCGTCCACATGCCCTCGTCTGCCTGTGCCGTGAGGCAGGCTGCACATGTCAAGGAGATAATGATTTTTTTCATGTCGTTATGTTTTTTATTTCTTAAAGTATTTACCAATTACAGGAAGACTGCTCAACGGGAAGTCCTTCCTCACGATGATGGAGACAAAGCACGAGATGACCAGCGTATTGTAGACGAGCGAACCCCATGTGGGCAGCACGTCGGCAAAGTAGTTCATGCTGAGCCACGAAGCCAGGGCGATGATGGTGTAATAGCCGATGTCTTGCATGGGATAGTGGATGGGATGCTCCTCCTGTCCCACAAAATAGCTGAGGAACATCGCCACTCCATAGCCCGCAAAACCGCCCCACGCACAGGCCATGTAGCCATACTTCGGCACGAAGATAAGGTTGACGGCAACAAGCACGACGCAGCCCACACCGCTGAAAATGGCACCCCACCAGGTCTTGTCGTCGAGTTTGTACCAGAACGAGAGGTTGAAGTAGATGCCGAACATAATCTCGGCAGCCATGACGATGGGTACGACACGCAGGCCGGGCCAATAGTCGGAGGCGATGATATACTTCAGCAACGGCAACCAACCCATGACGCAAAGGAAGGCCAGCAGGGTGAAGATGACAAAGTATTTCATAGCCTTAGCCTGTGTCTCGTCGTTGTCGCGGTCCTTGGTCTTGCCGAAGACGAAAGGCTCGTAGGCATAGCGGAACGCCTGGGTGATCATCGCCATGATCATGGCTATTTTTACGCAAGCGCCGTAGATGCCGAGCTGCGCCTGCATGTCACCGCCCTGATAAATGAAGGGGAACAGGATTTTGTCGGCCACCTGATTAAGGATGCCAGCGATGCCGAGGATGACCATAGGCCATGTGTAGAGCAACATGCGGCGCATCAGCGCGCTGTCGAAGCCGTGGCGCACCTGCATCATTTCACGGAAGAGGCACAGCGTGAGAACGGCAGAGCACACCAGGTTGATGTAGAAGGCGTAGCCAGGGTCATGGCCGTCCATACCTACAAAGTAGACAATGTTCAGCACAATGTTCAGCGCGATGTTCAGCAATTGCAGGGCTGCGAACTTGATGGCTTTCTTCTGCTGCCGCAGATAGGCGAAAGGAACGGCACGGATGGCATCAAGGGCTACCGTGGCGGCCATCACCCACACAAACCGTGGCGTCTGCTCATAGCCCAGAAAGCGGCTCACCGGCATGATAAACAGCAGCACGGCAGCGAAGAACAGCGTGGCTGCGCTGCTGACACCGATGAGGGCCGTGGAAAAGACACGCTGCGGGTTCTCGCCCTCTTTGTTGGCGAAGCGGAAGAACGTAGTCTCCATGCCGAAGGTGAGCAGCACCAGGATGAGTGCCGTCAGCGCATACATATTGGTGATGATGCCGTAGCCGCCGGATGCCGCCGACAGCTTCGCCGTGTAGAGCGGCACCAACAGATAGTTCAGGAAACGGCCGATGATGCTCGACAGTCCGTAGATGGCTGTATCTTTGGCCAGGGATTTGAGAGAGGGCATGTTCTTTTGGTTTTGTTCTGTGGGGTTTCCGGGGTATCCGGGTTTTCCGGGAGTTCCGGAAGTTCCGGATTACCCGGGGCTTCCGGCAAGCCTGGCCTTCAAGGCTGTCACCTCCTGCTTAAGGGCAGCTATTTCCTGGGCCTGGCGCTCTATGATTTGCTTTTGTGTTTCTCGCTGATGAAGGCGGGCAGCTGTCATACGTTCACGGATGCCGCCCTCAGTGGTGAACTGGCGGTCTTTTTTCTCAATATATTTTGTCAGCGCAGCGTCTATTTGATGACAGAGACAAATACCCATGTTTGCCAGCTCCTCATCGTTCATCTTCGGCAGGAAAGGACTATAATCTTCGTATTTGCTATGGTTTTTGCAGAAGAGATGCAACGGTTCGAAACGTGGGTTCACGCCAAACCACTCTTCCTTACCCTTACGCTTCAGATAGTCTTTGAAGTCCTCTAATAATTCCAGGTTGCTGCCACGTGCCGTTCCCAATAGCTTTATCTCCATCTCAGACGATGTCTGCCCGTCACTGCTTCCCTCTGCGATGTTCTGCTTGACACTCCGGGCCGACTGCACCATCTGATCCACCGTCCTGTCACCATACTTGGGCAGGTATTTCTGACAGAACACCTGTGTGAGCTGGTAGAGCACATCGCTGCGCTGATAGAAGCGCAGGTTCGTGAAGACCACCGCCTTCCGCAGTACACTGGCAGTGCCATCGGAGTAGTGGTTGACGGTGATGTTTTTCTGTTGTTCTGACATGTTTTTTTGTTGTTTATGGGTTTTCCGGAAGTTCCGGAATATCCGGGTTTTCCGGGCCTTCCGGCATTAACTAAAGAAAAGATAAGCGATGAAAATTGCGGCAATGATACCGACAAAGTCGGCGAAGAGGCCGCAGGTGACGGCATGGCGCGTATAGCGGATGCCGACGCTGCCGAAATAGACGGCGAGAATATAGAATGTGGTGTCGGTGCTGCCCTGGAAGATGCAGCTCAGGCGGCCAACGAAGCTGTCGGCGCCGTAGGTCTCCATCGCGTTCACCATCATGCCGCGGGCACCACCGCCCGAGAGCGGCTTCATCAGTGCCGTGGGCAGGGCGCCCACGAAGTCGGTGTCGATGCCGATGGCGGCTACGCACCAGCTGACGCCGTCGATGAGTGCATCCATCGCGCCGCTGGCCCTAAACAGACCTACGGCGATGAGTATGGCCACCAAGTAGGGGATGATGCGGACGGCCGTCTGAAAACCTTCTTTCGCCCCTTCAATAAAAGCATCATAGCAATTCACTTTCTTCCGCATGCCTGCCAGGATAAAGAGCACGATGATGGTGATGAGCATGATGTCGGCGATGGACACGCTGACGAGGTTCATTGTGGCGCTGTCAAGACGTGTGAGGCCCCACATCAGTGCGGCCACGGCCACGCACATGCCGCCAAGGGCGAGGATGAGCGTGCGGTTCAGCAGGTTGATGCGCTGATAAAGAGAGGTAATGATGATGCCCGCCATCGTTGAGAAGAACGTGGCCAAGAGGATAGGTACAAAGACATCTGTTGGCTGTGCGGCATGCTGCTGTGCACGGTAGACGAGGATACTGACAGGGATGAGCGTCAGGCCGCTGGTGTTCAGCACGAGGAACATGATCATCGAGTTCGAGGCGGTGTCTTTCTTTGTGTTCAGCTCTTGCATCTGCTCCATTGCCTTCAGGCCCATCGGCGTGGCGGCATTGTCAAGGCCCAGCATGTTCGCCGACAAATTCATAAAAATGCTACCTGTGACGGGGTGCCCCTTGGGTATCTCTGGAAAAAGTTTCTGGAAGACAGGGCCAAGCAGCCGAGCCAGCGCATTGACCACGCCACCGCGCTCGCCCACCTTCATCACACCGAGCCACAGCGACAACATGCCCGTCAGGCCCAACGAAATCTCAAAGGCCGTTTCCGCCTGACCGAAGAGCATGTCCTTCATGGCAGGGAACACCTCATAGTCGCCCAAAAAAGCCAGCTTCACTAAACCGATGACGAAGGCCACGACGATAAATGCTATCCAGATATAGTTAAGTACCATTTATGTTTTGTTGAAAAGAGGGACGGCCATTCGCATGGACGTCCCTCCCGGCTTAATTAAAATATTTGAGTATTTGATGATTTATACTTACTTAGCCACCTTGTCAGGGTCATAGCTCTCATACCAGTTGGCGGGAGCAGCAGAATTCACCCAAGTCTTGAACTGGCCAAAGACATCGGCCATGTTGACTTTCTCCTTAGCCCAAGGCGTACCCACGGGCACAGCTATCTTGCCAGCGGCCTGACCCTGTGTTGCAGTCACAGTAATGTCACTGCCTTCATTGGTTACGGTCACCACCACATAGTCTCTCACGTCCTCCAAGAAGTAGTCCTTCCTCACAGTTGTGGCCAGCGTGAAGGTCTGAGGAGCTTTTCCGTCCACTGCAAACCAGTTCACATTGTCAGCGTAGGGCTGTGCGTTGGTGTTGATCATCGTCCTTGTGTCAGTCACACCAAGTTTGGCGTGTACCTCATTGATCTTCGGAGTGCTCGGGGTGCCAATATAGAGAGGTATGGTACCACCTGCAGCGTGCACGGTGATGGTCACCTCGTCCACACTTGTTGCGCCTACGGGGAATGTAGCCTTCACGTCGAACACCAC
>JAILAA010000195.1 GCA_024681875.1 Prevotella sp. | reverse complement strand
GCTGCAGGTCGACTACCTCGACTACTACCTCCTGCACTCCATAGGCGGCAGCATGGAGGAGTTCAACAAGCGCTATATCGACAATGGTATCATGGACTTCCTCATGGCTGAGCGCGAGGCCGGACGCATCCGCAACCTCGGTTTCTCCTTCCACGGGCGTCAGGACGTGTTCGACGAGGTGCTGGCCATGCACGACAAGTACCACTGGGACTTCGTGCAGATAGAGCTGAACTGGCTCGACTGGAACTATGCCAACGAGATCAACGCCGGCAATGTCGACGCCTGCTACCTCTACGACGAGCTGCAGAAGAAAGGTATCCCAGCCGTCATCATGGAGCCGCTTTTGGGCGGTCGACTGGCCAACGTGCCACAGTATGTCGTGAACGAGCTGAAGCAGTGCGAGCCCCAGAAGAGCATCGCCTCGTGGGCCTTCCGCTATGCCGGTACGCCCGAGGGGGTGCTGACCGTACTCAGCGGCATGACGTATATGGAACACTTGAAAGACAACCTGTTAAGCTATTGCCCGCTGGTGCCGCTTACCGAGGAAGAGCAGCAGATGCTCGATACGAAGATTGCCCATCAGATGATGGAGGAGGAGTTCATCCCCTGCAACGCCTGCCAATACTGCATGCCCTGCCCCTACGGCATCGATATCCCCGCCATCTTCACCCACTACAACAAAATGAAGACCGAGGGGCGCCTGCCCTCTGACAAGGGTAGCGCCGACTACCGCCGCCAGCGCCGCGAATACCTCATCAGCCTCGACCGCACCGTGGAGCGTGAGCGCCAGCCCGACCACTGCATCAAGTGCGGCCGCTGCATCAGCGAGAAGCACTGTCCACAGGGCATCCGCATCCCCGCCGAGCTGGGACGCATTGCCAGCCTCATCGAGGAGCTGAAACGCGATGCCTGACAGCTTGCACGGAAAGAAGAGACAGAGAATAATTAATCACGCCCATATTTAATAGGCAGAAGTTTTTAGATAAAAAGATGAAAAGAATAGCAATACAAGGTGAAACGGGATCGTTTCACGACATTGCAGCACACCAGTTCTTTGCTGGCGAACAGCTGCAACTCATCTGCTGCCAAACCTTCGAACAGGTCTACGACAGCATCCATCAAGACCCCACGATTATCGGCATGGCGGCCATAGAAAACACCATTGCCGGAAGCCTGCTGCACAACTACGAGCTGTTGCGCGACTCCGAAACTACCGTCGTCGGCGAGCACAAGCTGCACATCACACACTGTGTATGCTGTCTGCCCGAAGACGACTGGGACACCATCACAGAGGTGCACTCGCATCCCGTGGCACTGATGCAGACACGTCATTATCTGGCCGGACATCCCAATTGGCGCGTAGTGGAAGCCGACGACACCGCCGGCGCCGCCAGGATGATAGCCGAGGGGCAGCACAAGGGATGGGCAGCCATCTGCCATGCCGAGGCCGCACGTCTGTACGGTCTGAAAGTGCTGGAAGACGGCATTGAGGACAACAAGCACAACTTCACCCGCTTCCTCGTCTGCTGCAAACCACAGAAGGCCGACCTGCTGCGCCCTCTGTTGGAAACCAACAAGTCGAGCATCGTCTTTGCCCTGCCCCATGAGGAAGGGTCGCTGTCGGCAGTGCTCGCCATCCTGTCGTTCTACAAAATCAACCTGACGAAGATTCAGTCGCTGCCCATCATAGGCCGAGAATGGGAATACCTGTTCTATGTGGATGTCACCTATAACGACCTGACGCGCTACCGCCAATCGATTGATGCCATCATCCCCCTGACACGCGACCTGAAAATACTTGGCGAATACAGGGCCTATCCTTAGGCAGCCTGCTCACTTATCTTATTGAATTAACTCCTTTTAACGTGCTGTGTGCGCAAACTATTTAAAAAAGATGTACCTTTGCACGCGAAAAGATTGTTTTTATGGCATTTGATAAGATAAGGATTAAGGATATTGCCTTGCGTGCCGGCGTATCTGTCGGAACGGTTGACCGTGTGCTGCACAAGCGCCCCAATGTGTCGAAGTCAGCATTGGAGAAAGTAGAGAAGGCGCTCGAAGAGATGGACTACGAGCCCAATGTCTACGCCTCGGCACTGGCCTATAACAAGGACTACACCTTTGTTTGCATCATCCCCCAGCACTCGAGCGAAGCCTATTGGGAAGAGATTGAGGAGGGTGTACAGGCTGCAACGAAGCGCCGCCGCGACTTCCACGTATCATTGCGCATTGTGTATTATGAACGCTTCAACGGCCAGTCGTTTCTCGAAGCCACACAGCAGTGCCTCGACGGCAATGTCGACGGAGTCATCGTTGTGCCTGCCAAGTTGGAACTGACACGCGACTTCACCGACCAGCTTACCGAGAAAGGCATCCCCTTTATCCTGCTCGACTCCTATCTGCCCGATCTCAAGCCGCTGGCATTCTTCGGCCAGGACTCGTTCCAGAGCGGCTATTTCGCTGCACGCATGATGATGCTCCTTGCCTCGAAGGAGCAGGAAATCATGCTGATGAAGCAGCTCAAGGACGGCCATATCGGCTCCAAGCAGCAGAACAACCGCGAGACGGGCTTCCGCCACTACATGCGCGACCACTTCCCCGAAATCAAGATAACGGAGGTGAACCTGCCCCTCGACGGCACGCGCGAAGACTATGATGTCATACTCGAGGAATTCTTTACCACGCATCCCCACGTGCACCACTGCATCACGTTCAACTCGAAAGCCCACCTCGTGGGCCAGTTCCTGCTGCGCACCAACCGCCGCAACGTCCAGATCATGGGCTACGACATGGTGCCCAAGAACGCCGAGTGCGTCCGCCAAGG
>JAILAA010000181.1 GCA_024681875.1 Prevotella sp. | reverse complement strand
TTTTAAAGAGCCAAACTTTTCGGCATTTATTTTTTATGTTGTTTTTCTGACGACCAGTTTCGGTTAAAGATTTTGCACGGAAAAGAAGTATAAAATTTTTACAAAATAGCCCGTTAACTACCCTCATATTTTAAAAATTCTGGACCAAGAAAACTTTTGCCGGAAATATCGCAGTTTTGAAGGTACTTGCCCATGTTATTAAGAATCAGCAGGATAACTATTTTTGCGGCTTGTTTGTCATTCTGGCGAAGTCACTCGCAAAAAAATCTAAGCTAGATTTTTTCATGGGGGGCTGGGTTTTGAAAAAAAGTAGGCTCCCCATGAACTTGCGCAACCCGCTTTTTAGTCAGAAAAAGCCCTCCAGAGGACCCAAAGTTGCACATATTTCAAAAAGTGTGCAGGCCATTTTGTCCATTATTGTGCTAATTTATGCTAAAAAGTATCCTGTTTCAGCTTCTCGTCATTCTATTTCATCATTTTTCGCGTACCTGTTTTTTTGCTCATATTTCTTTACATTTATCTACTCCCCACCCCTTAAGGGGCGGGGTGGCCGGAGGCGGACCCGCCCCCAACCCCTCCCTTGTAGGGAGGGAAGGAGATACCTCGGAGGCAGAGTGTGCGTATGGCGTGCATAGTAATTGCCCAAAACTCCCCACCCCTTTAAGGGGCGGGGTGGCCGAAGGCCGGGGCGGGGTGACTGCCGCCTCATTTCCTGCCCCAGGAAAAGTTACATACCCCACCCCTGCCCCTCCCCTTGAAGGGAGGGGAGTTTTGTGGGCACCTTGGAGGGAGGGGAGTAGCTGCACCTGGAAAACATTGAAGAGAGGGAATAAAAAAACAAAACGGATTTTGGTACAAAAAAGTTGGCGGTTTGAGCAAAACTTTGTATCTTTGCAAAGAAAAACAGAAAAAGGCTTATGAAACTATTCCGTATCTCCATTATCCGCGCCATCGCGGCTATCGTCGTGGGCGTACTACTGCTGAAATATGACGAGGCGGTGCTGAAAGGGCTGACCATCGCCATGGGCATCATGTTCCTCATTGCAGGCGTGGTATCGCTGGCGGGTTGGGTGAACCTGCGGCGCAAGAAGGCCGACCTCCGCGTGATGGACGACGACGGCGACGGCAAAGTCAAGAGCGACAACAGCCAGCCCATGTTCCCCATCGTGGGCTTGGGCAGCGTGCTGCTGGGCCTGATACTGTCGCTGACACAGACCGCCGACTTCCTGACGTGGGCGATGTACCTGCTGGGCGGCGTGCTGATACTGGGTGGCCTCAACCTGATGATGAACCTGCTGTCGGCACGCAAGATGGAGCCTGTGGATGGTCTGCTGTGGATAGTCCCTGTCCTCATCGTGCTGGCCGCATTGTTTGCCATGATCAAGGGACTGGTGCCTGCCAGGACTACCACCACCATCCTGGGCGTGACATCGCTGGTCTACGCCCTCGCCGAGATGGGCTACTCCATGCTGTTCTCGGGCATACGCAAGCGCTACGAGACGACACAGGCCCAGGTGCGCCGTGCCTCGGAACGCGACAAGGCCGGCAAGGGCGACATCATCGTAGCCGAAGAAGTATAAACTCCTAAACTCCTATACTCCTAAACTCCTAAACTCCCCAAAAATGACCATCATCGGAATAGCAGGCGGAACGGGTTCAGGCAAGACCACCGTCGTAAAGCACATTGCCCAGGCACTGCCACCACACTGTGTAGCCGTGGTGCCCCTCGACTCGTATTACAACGACACTACAAACATGACGCCCGAGGAGCGCAAGGCCATCAACTTCGACCACCCCGACGCCTTCGACTGGAAACTGCTGACAGAGCAGATTCATACGCTGAAGAGCGGCAAGGCCATCGAACAGCCTACCTACTCTTATATTGAGAGCAACCGCCAGAAAGAGACGATTCATGTGGAGCCGAAGCCCGTCATCATCATCGAAGGCATTATGACGCTACACTACAAGAAGCTGCGCGACATGATGGACCTGAAAATCTTCGTCGACACCGACAGCGACGTGCGCCTCATACGCAACATACGCCGTGACGTGGTGGAGCGCGGCCGCACCGTCGACATGGTGCTCGACCGCTACGAGAAGGTGCTGAAGCCCATGCACGAGCAGTTCATCGAGCCGACTAAAAAGTTTGCCGATCTCATCATCCCCTGGGGCGGAGACAATAAGACCGGCATACATATTCTGAAGACCTACATCGAGGGTATCGTCACTGGTGTCTGACTTCAGACTTTGACTTTAGACTACAGGCTTTGACTTTAGACTTTAGACTTCAGACTTCAGACTTTAGACTTCAGAATAATAGACTTCAGACTTGATATATATCTGAATTCTGAAGTAGGGTATCCAATCTGATTTCCTCATTATGGAAGTAACAGACCCCACCCCTTACCCCTCCCCTTGAAGGGAGGGGAGTTTTGTAGGCACCTTGAAGGGAGGGGAGTTTTTTAGGCACCTTGAAGGGAGGGGAAGCTGCCGCCAAGGTAACTCAACTCCCCACCCCTTAAAGGGGCGGGGTGGCCGGAGGCGGACCCACCCCCAACCCCTCCCTTGTAGGGAGGGAAGGAGATACCTCGGAGGCAGAGTGTGCGTATGGCGTGCATAGTAATTGCACAAAACTCCCCACCCCTTTAAGGGGCGGGGTGGCCGAAGGCCGGGGCGGGGTGACTGCCGCCTCATTTCCTGCCGCAGGAAAAGTTACAGACCCCACCCCTGCCCCTCCCCTTGAAGGGAGGGGAGTTTTGTGGGTACCTTGAAGGGAGGGGAGTTTTGTGGGTATTGTGAAGGGAGGGGAGTACCTACGTAGGTCCTTTCGCGAAAGGAGGCGGTAGCCACTCCCTGTCTGAAGTCTACAGTCTACAGTCTGAAGTCAAAGTCTATGGTCACTGAGCCTCTTTCACCACATATACAACAGTGGGCAGGTGGTCGCTATAGCCGTCGAGCCATACGCCACCGGCATGAGTGCGCTTGGTGTTGCCCTTATACTGTCCCACGCGCTGGAAGAGGTAGTCGCGGCGGAACACTTGATGGGAGAAGTATTTCAGCGTCTTGCAGTCAATCTTCTTCAGGTCGACAGGCTTGCCGCTCTTCATTTGGTGGGTGTCGAGCAACGACTGCGAGAGGATAATCTGGTCGAAGAGATTCCACCCGCCGTCGTACTGCAGGGTGCCCGTGCCTGATGCCAGCACGTCCCACCAAGGATTCCACAGCCCGCCTTCGCGTACATCTTTTATTTTACGCACAGCGCCCAATGCCTCAGACATCGACTTGTCCTGTGGGTCGTCGTTCATATCGCCCATGATGAACAGCTTCAGGCCGGGGTCTTCCTGCAGCAGCTGCTCCTTCACCTCGCGAATCTGCCGTCCGCCCTCCTCGCGGTAGAAGGACTCAGCAAAACGCGACGGCAGGTGGTTGACAATGATGGCAACGTTCTCGCCGGCCATCACACCCTTGACGGTGAGGAAGCCACGCGTGGCGCGCAACGAGTCCTCGGGCCTCACGTAGACATAGGGCACGAGGTTGACGTCGGTCACCTGGAAAAGCCTGGGGTTGTAAATCAAGGCGCAGTCAACACCACGCTGGTCAGGACCCTCGACATGCACAAACTGCATGTTGCGGGCCTTTAGGGGCTCCTGCTCGCAGAGGTCGGTGAGGCACTTGGCGTTCTCCACCTCACTGACGCCGATGGCGGCACAGCCGATGGGTATGCGGTCGGTGCCCATCTCGGAGAGCACCTGCGCCATGTTGCGCAGCTTGTGGCTATACTTCAGCCCCGTCCAGCGGTTTGTACCGTCGGGAAGGTACTCATAGTCGTTGTGTCCTGCGTCGTGGCAGGTGTCGAACAAGTTCTCAAGGTTGTAGAATCCAATTCCATAGAGCTGATACTGCCTCTGCTGGGCGTTGGCGCTGGTAACTGCCATCAGGAGCAGTGCAGCTAAGACAAAAAAGGCTTTTTTCATCATAGGTCAGAGTATTATTTGATGCAAAGATAGTGAAAAGTTAGGAGTTAGGAATTAGGAGTTAGGAGTTTTATTTCGGCGTTTAACAAAATTTATCATTCATCTTGAGACAAAAACTATCAACGCTCAACTCTCAACTCTTAACTTTTTTGTACCTTTGGCTAAAGCCGAAGATACTTTCGCTCGGAAAAGCAAAATAAAAAACGTTTTTTCTTTTGCTTTTCGCTCGCTTATTCGTACCTTTGCAGCCGAATTCGACGAAACTCTTATGGTTTACAATATTTTCAAGGGACTGGGCATCGCCTTGGTAACGCCTTTCAAACAAAATGGCGAGGTGGACTATGAGTCCCTGTTGCGCTTGGTAGAATACCAGTTAGAGAACGGTGCCGACTTCTTCTGCATCCTGGCCACAACGGGCGAGACGCCCACGCTGACCCGCGAGGAGAAACAGCGCATCAAAGACTTGGTAGTAGAGAAGGTGCAGGCTCGCGTTCCCATCCTGATGGGCTGTGGAGGATATAACACAGCTGCCGTGGTGGAGGAGCTGAAGACAGGTGACTTCAAGGGAATCGACGGTGTGCTGAGCGTCTGTCCCTATTATAACAAGCCGTCGCAGGAGGGGCTCTACCAGCACTTCAAGGCTATTGCAGCCGCTACTGAGCTGCCTGTGGTGCTCTACAATGTGCCTGGCCGTACCGGCGTCAACATGAAGGCAGAGACCACCGTCAGGCTGGCCCGCGACTGTCAGAACATCGTAGCCATCAAAGAGGCCAGCGGCAACTTGGAACAAGTAGACGAGATTATCAAGAACAAACCGCGCGACTTCGATGTCATCTCAGGTGACGACTCGCTGACATTCCCCATGGTGAGCTGTGGGGCCGTCGGCGTCATCTCGGTCATCGGCAATGCCCTGCCGAAAGAGTTCTCGAAAATGATACGCCTGCAGATGCGCGGCGAATATGAGCCGGCCCGCAAGATTCACCATCGCTTCACTGATCTCTTCTCGCTGCTTTTTGTCGACGGCAATCCCGCTGGCGTAAAAGCTATGCTGCACGAGATGGGCTTCATCGAGAACGTGCTGCGCCTGCCGCTTGTGCCCACACGCATCACCACACGGCAGCGCATGAGCGAAATCATGAAAGAACTGAAGATTTAGCTTTCCCCTTTTTGATTTGACATGAAGGATCAGAAGCCGTCCATGCCGAACTTCTGAGCCTGGTCGTCCTTCTTGATATGCTGGGGCTCCAGAGGCTGCGGCTCCTGGTCGGGCTCCTTGACATTGCCTTTCTGGCGCAATGCCTCATCCTTGGCGCTCGACGTATCGTCATCGGCACTCGGTGCCTCGTCATTGCCCACCACCTCTGTTTCGGGATCTTCGTCCAAATCGGTGTCCTTCTGTTTGTTGTCTTTCCCTGTAAACAGCAGGACAGCAGCTACAGCAATGGCCAGCAGTAAAAGGACGAAGGCTATGATGAGATTCTTTTTCGAGCTTTTACTTTGTGTGGCAACCTGGGACGGATTAGCAGAGGCGGCTTCAGCAACGGCATGTTGCGCGTTGTCCCAAGCCTCATCCTTACGGCTGTCGTTCAGGGCCTTGTTCTTGTGTCGTGCCTCCTCCTCGTCGCTGACCAGCAGGTCGTCACCCGGCTCGTGCTCCACGTCCTTGACATGCACGAGATAGGCCGAATGGTTGTCGCCATTGTCATCAGTACGGCGTATCAGCTCGGCTATCTTTTCCTCATCTGTTTGACCGCTTTGCAGGATGGAGAGCAGCTCGTCGTCCTCCATATTCTCCAGCATACCATCGCTGCACAGGTAGAAATAGTCGCCGGGCCGAATGTCGGTGATATGCACCAGCGTAGCTTTCACGCGTTCCTCCTGGAAGGGCATCATGGCTTTGAGGATGATGTTCTTGCGCTGCGACGTGCCCATCTCGTTATAGCTGATCTCGCCCAGCTCGTAGAGCTGCTGCACCAACGAATGGTCGCGTGAGCGGTAGAGCACCTGTCCCGTCTGCGGCCGCAGGTGATAGATGCGGCTGTCACCGATATGGGCCACAAGGCATCCACCTTTGTGCAGACAGAGGAAAGTCATAGTAGTGCCCATCTTACCCTCGTGGGCCACATCGGCTTCGTCGAGGGTGACAAAAGCCTTCTCAAGGGCAAGACCGAACTGCTCGTCACTCAGGGCTTCCCCCACAGGAAGTATGTCTTCAATAGCTTTCGACATACCTTGGCATACGGCAGCACTGGCCACTTCGCCTTTATCGTGGCCGCCCATGCCGTCGCATACTAAGAAGAGACGGCTTTCAGCAGTGGCCTGACCTTCAACGGGATAAATGGTATCCTCCTGATTTGTCCGTTTTCCAAGCTGGTGAATGGCTTGGGGGGTGTATAGCTGGAACTTCATGCGTCAATTTGTTTATGTCCGACCGAGAAACGCCTCAGTGCTAAAATTTGCCGCAAAGATAGTGAAAAGTTAGGAGTTAGGAGTTAGGAGTTAGGAGTTAGTTTTTTTTGTTAACAAAAATTATATTTTCCTCTCAAGCAAAAACTCCTATCTCCTAACTCCTAACTCCTAACTTTTTTGTACCTTTGCACCCAAAATCAACAAAACATAGTAAATTGAAAAATACCAAAGATGAACATTTCTTATAAATGGTTAAAAGAATATGTCGACTTTGAGCTGACACCCCAGCAGGTGTGCGACGCGCTCACCTCGACGGGACTGGAAGTTGACGCCTTGGAGGAGGTACAGTCTATACGCGGCGGACTGAAAGGTCTTTACGTAGGTAAAGTGCTTACCTGCGAGGCTCATCCCAACAGCGACCACCTGCATGTTACCACCGTCGACCTGGGACGGCAGGAACCGTCGCAGATTGTGTGCGGCGCGCCCAATGTGGCTGCAGGACAGAAGGTTATCGTGGCCGACCTGGGCTGCGTGCTCTACGATGGCGACAAGGAATTCGTAATCAAGAAATCGAAGCTGCGCGGCGTTGATTCGTGCGGCATGATCTGCGCAGAGGATGAGATTGGCATCGGCACATCGCATGAGGGCATCATCGTATTGCCAGAGGATGCCGTTGTAGGTACTCCCGCTGCCGAATACTATCATTTAGAGAGTGACTGGCTCATTGAGATTGACATCACCGCCAACCGCGCCGACGCACTCTCGCATTGGGGCGTGGCCCGCGACCTCTATGCATGGTTGAAGCAGAATGGCTACGCCACTGCCCTCCATCGCCCAAGTGCATCAGCATTCTCCGTCGATAATAACGACCTGCCCATCGATGTCATCATCGAGAATACTGAGGCCTGCCTGCGCTACGCCTGCGTCAGCATTACTGACTGCGAGGTGAAGGAGAGCCCCGAATGGCTGAAGAACAAGCTGACCACCATCGGTCTGCGTCCCATCAATAATATTGTAGACATTACTAATTATGTGATGATGGCCTACGGACAGCCGTTGCATACGTTTGATGCCGACATGGTGAAAGGGCACAAGATTGTGGTGAAGACGATGCCCGAGGGCACGCCTTTCGTCACCCTCGACGGTGTGGAGCATAAACTGAGCGACCGCGACCTGGCCATCTGCAACGCCGAGGAGCCTATGTGCATCGCCGGCGTCTTCGGCGGCAAGGGCAGCGGCACCTACGAGACAACGAAGAATGTCGTGCTCGAGAGCGCCTATTTCCACCCCACGTGGATTCGCAAGTCGGCACGGCGTCACGGTCTGAGCACCGATGCCTCGTTCCGCTTTGAGCGCGGCATCGACCCCAACGGCGTCATCTACGCCCTGCAGCAAGCTGCCATCCTTTGCAAGGAGCTGGCAGGCGGCAAGATCTCGATGGAGATACGCGACGTCTACCCCACCCCCATGGAAAATGCCCACGTAGACCTGCGATACGACTACGTGCACTCGCTGGTGGGCAAGGACATCCCCGTAGAGACCATCAAGAGTATCTGCGAGTCGCTTGAGATGAAGGTACTTGAGGAAAAGCCTGAGGGACTGCTGCTGGAGGTTCCCGCCTACCGTGTGGACGTTCAGCGTCCCTGCGACGTGGTGGAGGACATCCTGCGCATCTACGGATATAATAATGTGGAGATTCCAACGCAGCTGAAGTCATCGCTCGTTATTAAGGCCGAGGAAGACCGCAAGCACAAGCTGCAGAATCTGGTCAGCGAACAGCTGGTAGGCGCCGGCTTCAACGAGATTCTGAACAACTCGTTGAGTAAGCTGTCGTACTACGACAACAAACAGGACGTGGTGAAAATCATGAACCCGCTTTCGAGCGACCTTGGCGTGATGCGCCAGACGCTGCTCTACGGCGGACTGGAGAGCGTGGAATACAATGTGAAGCGTAAGAACGCCAACCTCAGGCTCTTCGAGTTCGGCAACTGCTACTTCTTCGACCCCGAGAAGCAGAACGCCGACGACCCCATGCAGGCTTACAAGGAGGAGAACTTCATGGGCATCTGGATTACCGGCAAACGCGTGGAAGGCTCGTGGGCACACCCCAACGAGGACAGCAACTATTATGAGCTGAGCGCCCACGTACAGAACATCTTGCAGCGCATCGGCCTGAAGCCAGGTGCCATGGTGACGAAAAAGAGCGAGAGCTCCATCTTCTCTGCCGGTCTGCAGATAGAGAACCGTGGCGGCAAGAAACTCATCGAGATGGGCATCCTCTCGAAGAAGCTGCTGAAGCAGTTCGACCTGCAGCAGCCCGTCTACTTCGCTGAGCTGAACTGGACACAGCTGATGAAGGCCACACGCAAGAACGAGGTGCTGTTCACTGACATCCCCAAGCATCCTGCCGTGAGCCGCGACCTGGCCCTGCTTGTCGACAACGCCGTGGAGTTTGCCCAGATAGAGCAGACGGCCCGCCAGGCAGAGAAGAAGTTGCTGAAGCGTGTCGAGCTGTTCGATGTCTACGAGGGCAAGAACCTGCCCGCCGGCAAAAAGAGCTACGCCGTGAACTTCATCCTTCAGGATGAGGAGAAGACCATGAACGACAAGCAAATTGACGCCATCATGCAGAAACTCATCGCCAGCCTGAAGAAACAGCTGAATGCTGAACTGAGATAAATTTGGCGTTATAACGAAATTACGTAATAACGTTATAACGTAATAACGAGAAAACGAAATAATAAAAAAATAACAACACAATGGGAAGAGCATTTGAATACCGTAAAGCTACAAAGCTGAAGAGATGGGGCCACATGGCCAAGACATTCACCAAGATTGGCAAGCAGATTGCCATCGCCGTCAAGGCCGGAGGCCCAGAGCCCGACATGAACCCCGCACTGCGCGCCTGCATCGCCAACGCCAAGCGCGAGAACATGCCGAAGGACAACATCGAGCGTGCCATCAAGAACGCCATGGGCAAGGACCATGCCGACTACAAGGAAGTGAACTACGAGGGCTATGGTCCCCACGGTGTCGCCATCTTCGTGGAGACGCTGACCGACAATACAACCCGTACCGTGGGCGACGTCCGCTCGGTCTTCAACAAGTTCAGCGGCAACCTTGGCACACAAGGCTCACTCAGCTTCCTCTTCGACCACAAGGCCGTGTTCACCTTCAAGAAGAAGGACGGTCTGGACATGGACGAGCTGATTCTCGACCTCATCGATTTCGGCGTGGAAGATGAATTCGACGAAGACGAGGAGACGGGCGAGGTGACCATCTACGGCGACCCGTCGTCGTTCAGCGCCATCCAGAAGCACTTGGAGGCCGACGGCTTCGAGGTGACCGGCGCCGAGTTCACCCGCATACCCAACGACCTGAAGGACGTGACGCCCGAGCAGCGCGAGGCCATCGACAAAATGGTGGAGCGCCTGGAGGACTTCGACGACGTTCAGACCGTCTACACCAACATGAAACCAGAGGAAGGTTAAAGGTTAAAAGTTGAAAGTTAAAGGTTGAAAAGTTAAGAGATGGATTCAAGCACTATGCTGGCTCAGGGCACCCTGCTCAGAGGCGGCGCCTACCGCATCGAGAAGCAACTGGCCTCCGGAGGCTTCGGCAACACCTACCTGGTGCGCAACGTGGCCTTCGACGAGCTATACGCCCTGAAGGAATTTTTTATGCGAGGCGTCAACATGCGCAAGGGCAATGATGTCACCGTCAGCGTACCCGACAACCACGCCTCCTATGACAGTCAGAAGGAGAAGTTCAGGAAAGAGGCCATACGCCTGCGCAACCTGAGCAACAGGCACATCGTGAAGGTGCACGACCTCTTCGAGGAGAACGGCACCGTCTACTATGTCATGGACTACATCGACGGCGAGTCGCTGGCTGAGCAAATAAAGCATAGTGGAAAAGCCATCTCAGAAGAGCAGGCCTGGCACATCCTGCCGCAGGTGCTCGATGCCCTGAAGAAGGTGCACTCACAGAACATCTGGCACCTCGACATCAAGCCCGGTAACATCATGCTCGACAAGAAGGGCGACGCCTTCCTCATCGACTTCGGAGCCAGCAAACAGCTCAACTCCAGCGGCAGCCAGACATCGTCAGCCCTCTGCTATACGCCAGGCTATGCGCCGGTGGAACAGGTGGAGCAGGCCATGGACAAGTTCGGTCCCTGGACCGACTTCTATGCCCTCGGTGCCACTCTCTATTACATCCAGACCCTCAACCAGCCCCCATCGTCGACAGCGCTTACCGAGGGCGATGCCTTCAACTTTCCTCCCTCGATGAGCCGCCAGATGCGCGACATCATCGTATGGATGATGCAGCCCACCCGCAAGAAGCGTCCTCAGTCAGTTGACGACATACTGAGGCTCTTCTCCTTCTCCCCCATGCAGCCAAAGCCGAATGTGCAAAACAGGGACGCTGAGCCTCAAAAGCCCTTTGTGGGCCAAAAGCTCGGCGAAGGCGACACATCGCTGGCAGCACCTCCGCTGAAGGAGAAAGAAGGGAGCAGCAACGGCCTTATCTTCGCCCTCGTCTTCCTCCTGCTTGCCGGACTGGCAGTCGGTGCCTACTTCATGTTCTTCAACAAGAGCAAAGAGGAGAAAGCTGCCGAGGCTGCACAAGAGCAATACGAGGAAAAGGTGAAGAAATGCCGCACGGCCATCACCAAAGCCAACGACTTCCCTGAGCTGGAAGACGCCAAGACGATGTTCCGCCCCATTCAGAAGATGGAGGATGAGCACGCCAGCGCCCTGCCCGAAGTCTACGACAAGCTCGACGAGCTGAAAGACCTCTATGAAAAGAAAGTGAAGAAGCAGAAGGATGAATACCTGGAGCTGTGCGACAACCTCATCGACCACGGTGATTACCGCACTGCCTACGACCTCATCAAAGAAGCCTCCGAGGCCCTGCCCGACGACGACGACCTGAGCGACAAAATGGAGGAGCTGACCATACAGATGGGCTACATCTACATTACCGACGCGAAATTCGCCAACCGCCTCAACGGCGAGACCCTCGAAGCAGCATCACTCAGGCTGAAAGCCGAAGACATGCGCTATCTCACGCCGCTGCTCACCTACAACTCGCTGCTGCCCTCAGGACGCGCCACCATCGAACAGGAGTTCACCTACAAAATCATCGACAAGAAGGGCGAACTCGACCATTCCTCATCCTCACCCGACGGCTACACCAACAGCAGCAAATTCGAGGTTGAGGTGGGCGAACACGACCAGGGCGTATGGCTCAGCGGCTGGGGCAACGCCACCCAATCCTACTACGAGAAAGGCGAGTATACCTTTGAGCTCTATCACAAGGGGCGTCAAATCTATACCACCAAGTTTACGCTCTATTAAGCGCTTCAAACACTCATGGAATACCTAAAGACAGACATTGAAGGGGGCTTCCTGCTGAAGCCACGCGTTTTCGGCGATGCCCGCGGCTATTTTGTGGAGACGTGGAAACAGGCCGATTTCGACGAGCACGTCGAGCCGGTGACCTTCATCCAGGACAACGAGTCGAAGTCGTCGCGCGGTGTGCTGCGCGGCCTGCACTATCAGAAAGGCGAATGGAGCCAGGCCAAGCTCGTGCGCGTCATCCAGGGCCGCGTCTTGGACGTGGCTGTCGACATCCGCAGGAGCTCGCCCACCTTTGGCAAGCACATCATGGTGGAGCTGAGCGAGGAGAACAAGCACCAGCTGTTCATCCCCCGCGGCTTCGCCCACGGATTCTTAGTGCTCAGCGACGAAGCCGTCTTCACCTATAAAGTAGACAATGTCTACGCCCCGCAGGCCGAAGCCGGCATCCGCTGGAACGACCCGCAGCTGGGCATCCATTGGCCCATCGACCCTGCCGAGGTGCTGACCAGCGAGAAAGACCTCCGTCAGCCCCTGCTCAAGGACGCATGGCTCTTTGAATAAAGAGTATCATTGGGTAAAAATAGTAAATCGTAAATCAATAAATCGTAAATAAGGGAGATGAATATCGCAATTGTTGGAACAGGATACGTAGGACTGGTGTCAGGCACATGCTTTGCCGACACAGGTGTGAACGTGACGTGCGTCGATGTGGACGCCGCAAAGATTGAGCGCCTGCAGAAAGGCGAGATACCCATCTACGAGCCCGGCCTTGACGAGCTGGTGAAGAAGAACGTGGCCGCAGGCCGACTGAAGTTCACCACCGACCTGGCCTCTGTGCTGAACGAACAGGAGATTGTGTTCTCAGCCGTAGGCACCCCCCCCGACGAGGACGGCTCGGCCGACCTGAAGTATGTGCTGCAGGTGGCCCGCACCATCGGCCAGAACATCAACAAATATCTCGTCGTGGTGACAAAGTCCACCGTTCCCGTAGGCACGGCCAAGAAGGTGCGGCAGGCCATCGAGGAGGAGCTGCAGAAACGCGGCGTCGACGTGCCTTTCGACGTAGCCTCTAATCCCGAATTCCTGAAAGAGGGCAATGCCATCAAGGACTTTATGAGCCCCGACCGCGTCGTCGTGGGCGTAGAGAGCGAGAAGGCCAAGAAAGCCCTCACCCGCCTCTACAAGCCCTTCCTCATCAACAACTTCCGTGTCATCTTCATGGACATTCCCTCGGCTGAGATGACGAAATATGCTGCCAACTCCATGCTGGCCACCCGCATCTCGTTTATGAACGACATCGCCAACCTGTGCGAGCGGGTAGGTGCCGATGTGAACATGGTGCGCGCAGGCATCGGCAGCGACACCCGCATCGGCCGCAAGTTCCTCTATGCCGGCTGCGGCTATGGCGGCTCGTGCTTCCCCAAAGACGTGAAGGCCCTCATCAAGACCGCCGACCAGAACGGCTATTCGATGGAGGTATTGAAAGCCGTGGAGCGTGTCAACGAAAAACAGAAAGGCGTGCTCTTCGAGAAGCTGCAGAAAGCCTTCAACGGCCAAAGCCTGGAGGGCAAGACCATCGCCATGTGGGGCCTGTCGTTCAAGCCCGAGACCGACGACATGCGCGAGTCAACAGCCCTTGTGATGATCAGCAAGCTCCTAGAGGCAGGGTGCAACATCCGCGCCTACGACCCCATCGCCATGAACGAGTGCAAGCGCCGCGTGGGCGACAAGATCACCTATTGCCGCGACATGTACGACGCCGTGCTCGATGCCGACGCCTTGCTGCTGCTCACCGAGTGGAAGGAATTCCGTCTGCCCACATGGGGAGTCATCAAGAAGGCCATGCGCCGCCCGCTGGTCATCGACGGCCGCAACATCTTCGACATCGAGGAGCTGGACGAGAACGAATTCGAGTATCACTGCATTGGTAAGTAAAAAGTCCACCCAAGCCCTCTTTCTCCTGTTCTTTCTGTTCCTTCTCTCCTGCGGGCAGAAAGAGCAGCAGAGCGACCCATCCGTGAAGAATGAGCCGCAGGAAAACCGCGAGGCAAAAGCCATGCTGCAGGGCGTGTGGCTCGACTCAGAAACCGACGAGCCGTTCTTCAAGGCCGAAGGTGACACCATCTTTTTCGCCGACGCCACCAGCCAGCCAGCCTATTTCCGCATCGTGGGCGACTCCATAGAGCTGGGGCCCAACACCTATTACATCTCCATGCAGACGGAACACAACTTCCAGTTCCGCAACCCTGGCGGTGATGAGGTGAAGCTGGTGAAGCGCGACGAGACCGACGAAGAGCAGCCCGAGTTCGTGGAGCAGGCTCCCCAGATCATCAGCACCACCGAGGTGGTCAACCTTGACTCCGTAGTCATGTACGGCGGACAGCGCTATCACTGGTACATTACCGTCAACCCTACCCGCTATCGCGTCATGCGCACCACCTACACGCCCGACGGCGTGGCCGTAGAGAAAGTATACTACGACAACATCATCCACGTCAGTGTCTTCCACAACAACCAGCGCCTCTTTACCCGCGACTTCAACAAGCAGGCGTACGCCGCCGACGTGCCCGACGACTTCCTGCAGCAGTCCATCCTCGGCAACATCGCCTTCGACAAGGTCGACGCCCAAGGCTTTCACTTCGATGCCACTGTGTGCATACCCGACGGCGAAAGCTGCTACATGATTGAGACACTCATCTCCCTCGACGGCCAACTGACTATGAAACTGCTGGAATAAAACGTCTCCAGCGCTTTCACAGGCTGTTCAAAATCTTCAGCAAATCCTCTGGCAGGGCCCCGTTGGCCTGACGTCTGGCCATCATCGCCCGCACAATCTCCACCCCATCAAGGTTAAGGTTATCGTTAAGGTTAAGGTTAAGGTCAAGGTTATCGTTATCGTTCCATGAGTTACCCTCCTGAGTAACGGAACATTCCGGAGCTGTAACCAGATGCTCACCGCTGCCAGGCTTAATGCTCACACAGTGGCGGATATCGAGCGAACAGGGATAAGGATTGCCGAAGCCATAGTTGATGTCGTTGTCTACGGCCAGGCAATGGCTCACCTTCATCCGTCCCGCGTTGTTGTTCTGGTCGAAGCCCTTGCTGCGATGCCCCACAGCCAGGCAGTGCGACGCCTCCGTGTCGTGGCGCGTATAGATGCCGCTGGCCTTATTGTCCTTTCCCTGACCGCCAAACTTGAATCCGTTGGGATTGCCGCTATTGGGGAAATGTCTCAAGTCTTTCCCCTCCATGCAAGGCAGCTCGCGGTCCACGCCGTTAGCCCTGGGATGCGCCGACAGGTCAAACTCAGCCGGGCCGTTGTCGTAGGCCGCACAGAAGAGATACACCGTGGGCGTGTCCTTCGTCTCTCGCTGGAAAGAGTCCCAGCCGTCGTCAGAGTTATGCCACGCCCTGCAGCCAATATAAGTATTCCCAGGGAAGGCCGCCCCACCCTGCTTGTCAGCAAAGCCGTCGGCGTTGCCGCCCTTGTCCTGATAGTCGAAATTGTCGTGCGAGTCGCAATTGACCACGACGTTATAGCCGCCCTTGCGCAGCTGTATGCCCGAGTCGCAGCAGCCGTAGGCCTCAATGCGCTCCAGGATGCAGTGCGAGGCATTCTCCAGCCAGATGCCCTTCTTGCCCGCATAGCGTATGGTGATGTCCTTGATGTGGATATACTCTCCCGTCACCTTCACACCGTTGGTGCCGTTGGGCTGCTGGCGGAAGTCGAAGACAGGCTTGGCCATTGAACATTGACCATTGACCATTAAACATTCTTTGGCGGCACAGATGGTGACCCATTTGTCGGCCGTGGCACGAATGTTGACGACCAGCGTATTCGTCTCGTCATACTGTCCGCCTAAAAGATAGAGCGTATCGCCTGGCTGCAGCCTCTCCACCATATTCCTCAACGCCCCCGGCCTGCTGGCCGACAGCCCTTCAGCGTCAGCCCCTGTGGGCGAGGCATAGCGCACCGTTGCCGCAGCAGGCATAACGAAAGCCTGCATAAAGATGGTCAGTAGGATAGTAAGCGTTCTCATTGATTCAATTGCCGATGCAAAGATACTTCTTTTTTCTCACCCACAAAGCATTCACCGATAAATAATTTTTGGCATTGATTCATTGAACATTCACCATTGACCGTTACTACAACCTGAGTGGTCTGAAGGGTGCGGCAGGCTACTGGGGGCTTAGGGAACGCTGACAGCGTGGTCGAACTGGAAGGCCCAGTTGTGGAGGGGACGGCACTGGCCGGCAATGGTGGCCTGGAGATAGCGGCCCTGGGAGTCGCGCAGGTTGCCGCGCGGGCCGTGCTGGTTGCCGCTCTTCATGGGGTCGCCGTTGACGGCATAGCGCACCTTGCAGCCTTTGGGAGATTCAGAGCAACGGATGTGGACGCTGGTGCTGTCGACTATGACGGCGGCGGCGATGTCACGGTTGTCGGGAGTGATGACGGAGAAGCCGTAGTGGGGAGCCTTGGATACCTGCACGGTGTCGAAGACGAGCGGCGGGCAGGGCACGCTGAAGGCAATGGTGACGCTGCTGTCGGAAGCCTCGAAGGCTGTGGGCAGCAGGCCGGTGATGCGCTGCTGATGGCGCAGGATGGCAAGGGCCGAGAGGGCTTCGAGACAGCCCATCTGCTTCTGACTGGCTCCGTCGATGTGCACTACCTCGCGTACGGCGGGATAGGGATAGGTAGGACCGCTGGCCCAGAAAAGGGTGTCGGTGAGCAGCAGGTGGACGAAGGTTTGCGGCACGCGTGTCTCCACACATTCATAGCTATTGGCCTGGAAATGCTGGCCGCGCGACAGGGCGTTGGCCTGATAGGTGATGATGCGCACGTCGTCGGTCTGCTGGGTGATGGCCTTGATGTCGCGGTTGATGTCGTCCTTGAACCGCAGGAGTAGCTGCTGGTAGTCGGTGTCGGGATAGTCGGCGATGTCGCTCTCGCCCTGCATGAAGCATACGGCTGGCACGGTGAAGCTGCGGCATTGGCCTTTCCGGGCTACTCGACAAGCCTTGGCGATGTCGCTGATGAAGCGGTCGTAGGGCGGTGTGCCTTTGCTGAGTTGTGCCAGCGCTGTGGCACCTTGTCCGCCGGGGAAGGTGCAGATGACGGTGTCGGTGCCAAGCTGCTGTGTGAGCGACTCGGCCATTCCGTAGACGGAGAGCTCGAAGGAGCGCTTGCGATAGTGGAACAGTCGCTTGAGGTACTGCTTGAGGGAGCTGCCGTCGAAATAGCCGTATTTGTTGTCGATATTCTCGGTGACGATGCGGTCGTGACTCTGCTCAGCCAGCTGACTGAAATCGGTGATGCGCTCGGCTTCTTCGCCCAGGGCGAGGCTTTGGCCGTAGACGGGGATGCACACCACGTCTTTGCCGCTGACGTCGGTCTTGCGGGCGTCGATGGCGATATAGATGCCTATGGCCACCAGCACTGCCAGTGCTAACAGCCACCCTATCCTCGTCTTTTTCCAATCGTGCCACATGTAATGGTTGATGGTTAATGGTCCCTGTCGGCCTCTGAGGAAATCGGTCACTCCCTTGAGGGCTGCCTTGGCCAGCGGGGGCTGCCGATGGAAGAGGTGCTTCAGCAGGTCGCGTGGCATGACAAGCAGCACGAGGTAGGCATAGGTGAGATAGCGCTTGGGCGCCGTAACGTTGCGACGGGCAAAGAGCAGGCGGTTGCGCGTGATGTAATAGGTGCGCAGGGGACTGTTCTGGCCTGTGGTGCGGCTCTCTTTGTGGTAGATAGTGCAGGCTGGCTCGTACCAGATGTCGTAGCCTGCACGGCGAATCATCATCGACCAGTCGAGCTCTTCGTAATAAAGGAAGAAGCACTCGGGCATGAGTCCGGCTTTGTCGATGGCTTCGCGCTTCACCATCATCGCGGCACCATGAGCGTAAGGGGTGGCATGGGGAGTGTCGTGCTGGCCGTGGTCGTCTTCGCCGAAGCCGATGGGCTGGTTGCGTAAAGTTATGGAAGACAAAGGCGTATAGCCAGCGTACTGGATGGGGTTGTTGTCCCACGAAAAACGTATCTTGGGGCACACGGCGCCCATACGCGGATCGGATTCCAGACGGTCAATCAGCGGCTGGAAAAGACTCTCACCTCTCACCTCACGCCTCTCATCTCTCACCTCACACCCCTCACCTCTCACCTCTAACAAAGTATCATTGTTGATGAAGTAGAGGTATTTGCCGTGAGCAGCCTTGATGCCCAAGTTATTGCCTCCGGCAAAGCCGAGATTCTCAGCGCTGCGCACCACCGTAATCCAGGGATGGCGCTGCTCGAGGACGGAGGCCTCGTCGGCACGCGAGCCGTTGTCCACCACAATCACCTCCACTCCGTCGGTCTGGGGAATGGTTTCAATCAATGCGCTGGTGTCCTCCAGCCCATTGTAGTTGACGGTGATGATGGAGACAAGGATATTCAATGGTATGATCTAAGGGAGTCAGACTATCTTCTTCTCTGCCTTCAGTCGTTTCTTCTCAGCCTGTGCGGCCAGTATACGCTCCTCGTAGGCTATCCACCCCTTCTCGATATAGGGGAGGACATAGACGAGGCTGAGACCGCCATAGCAGACAACACAATTGGGGAACTGCATCAAGACCTGGTTTCCGTAGCCACCAAGCTGCATGGAAACGAAACAGCAGGCCAATCCAGCTCCCACTCCTCGCAACGAAGAGCTAGTGAGCTTGAACATGATGATGCGGCTGGCGCCCAAGAACATCAACAGGGTAGTGAAAAGGAAGATGGAGATGCCCACGCTGCCAGTACGAATCCAAATGTAGATGTATTCTGAGTCTGGCGGGATGGTGCTCATAATGTGATACTTGTGATTAGTGGCCACATTGTCGAAGCGGGCGGCCACGCCAATGCCAAAGGGGGCATCGGCCAAGTATTTCTTCATCACTTCGCGGTTGGCCTCACGGGCTCCCTGCGACTGGTCGTTCTTGTCGAACACCGTTCTCATGCGGCGAATCATCTGGTTGCCATCGCCAATCTTAGTGAAGGCTAACATGCCCACGAACAGCATACCGGATATGCCGATGAAAATGGTCATCTTGACCGACTTCGACAATACGGCATAGGCGCAGAAGCCTGCCATGAAGCAGGCCACAGCTGTGCGGGTGCCGGTAACGAAGAATCCCCATGAGCTGGCAAAACCGACAAGCAGGAAGAAATACCTGTATTTCTTTAGCTTGGTCGTCATTCCGAAGATAAGGAAGGCGACAGCCGTGGAAGCCATGCCAATGCCCGCAGCTGCGGCATCGGTGTAGATGGACAGATAGCGGATGAGCGTGCCACCCTGCAGGATATGTGTCTTACGGCCGGGACCTTGCAGGAAAGCATTCTCGGCTTCTGTAAAGCCAAAGATTTTCTGCTTCCATATCCATAAGACTGCGAATAATGCCAAGCCGCCCCATAGCACCAGATACTTATTCAGCTTGTCGCTGGTGTTGACATACAGGGTGAACACAAGGAAGGCGTACATGAGCTGGAAGGCCATGGTACGTGCACCTGTAAACCATGCTCCAAAATCCCAAGCCATGCCGCAGGTGTCGTTCATCAGCTGAAGCGTCACAAAGGCGCACCAGATGCCCAGGGCCGTGAACATCCAGTTCAACGAGGGGTCGAACTTCGTGTCCTTGACGTCGATGATGATGAGGACGAGGAGCACAATCTCCAATCCCTCATTATAGAGCGAGAGGGGGATGCCGTCGGGCAACGGCAATGCCTTCATGGAGACAAAGTAGTTGACAATGACCAGCGCCCAAAACAGGAGCATCCTGTAGCGGAACGGAAGGATGATGCCAAAGACCAGCGCCGGTAGGAGACAGACGGCTGCGAAAGCTCCAAACCCGGAGGTATAGAACTGGTAGAGGGCTAAAGCAAACAGGAGAAGGAGTATAGCTACTCTTCCTCCTCCCAGTTCGCTGATAGTGGTCCGGTATGATGCGTTGCTCATCTATTCACTATTTAGCCCGGTTGTTCTCGACGGCTGTCAGACCGAGCTGTGAAATGCGATAGACAAAGTTGTTGAAACGGGTGTAGGGAGGTAGCTGGCCGACAAACTCCTCAACGGCGTAGCGCTGTGCCTCGGTAAGATACATGTAGAGGCTCTCTTTGTTCTCGAGGCGAGACTCTAATTCGGTCAGCGCTTTCTGGTCGACATCCTTCCAAGTGCGGTTGGCGCGGGTGACCATCAGGTTGACGGTGCCCATGTTAAGCAGCGAGGTGGAGATGGTGTTCTCGTCGAGGTTGGGATACTCTACAATGGCAATCTCATTAGGCAGGATGTCGGGACAGATATCCTTGATGTCTTTTGCCATGATGTAGCGGCTGTCGTCGGCAAGGAAGTCCTCGTCATAGGTGAGGCGGCGCACCTGAAGGCCAATGCTGAGCCAGTAGTTCTCCAGCTCCTCGGCCAGATGACTCTTGCCGTTGCCAGCATCTGTCGACAGCAAGTTGAGCACATTCTGCTGACCTTGCTTGAAGTTGGGCAGCAGGGCTTTGCTCAGCTGGCGCAGCGCCATGTCGCTGATAGTCTTGTTGAAGCGGCGGTAGCGCATGGTACTCTCGCGAGGATAGCATCCGAGGACGGGTACCTTCGTGATGCGCTCTGAGCGCATACGGTCGCGCAGCGTGCGGTCGAGCATCTCAATGATAAAGAAGTAGAGCGCTGTCAGGAAGAATGTCAGCATGAATGCACCCAAAAGAATCAACATGCGGTTGGTAGGCTGGGCATTCAGCGGGAAGACAGGCGGATTCAGCTGCTTCAGCGTAGCCGTAGACATCTGGAGGTTACGCTGACGAAGACGGGCTGCATTGAGAGCACGAAGCATCTCCATGTAGTTGCCTTCGATGAAGCCGATGTGACGGGCCTTACGGTCGATGGTGGCACCTAACGGTGAATAGAACATGTACTGGTCATCAATCCTTGCACGCATGTATTCCCATACGCCTAATTCCGCCTTGGTCTTTTCACGCAGGATGACCTGATCCAGCCATCGTTCAATGAGTTCCTTGGCGTTGACGCCGGTCTCGGTGCTGTAGGTGGCAGCTTCAATGGTGGCGGTGTACTGCTTCACCTCATCAGTGGCTGCTGCCAGTTCACGCTCAGCCTTGGCCAGCTCCAATTGTCCCTCAACATTGTTTCCGCTGTTTTCGCTGTTCATCAGCTTCAGATTGGCAATACGCGACTGCAGGCGGGAGATGTCGCGCACAAGAGCCGTAAAGTGCTGGTTAGACTCGATGACCTTCTGACGATCGCCCAACTGGCGCTGATAGTAGTTGATGAGAGCATCTGTCACAGCCTGATTCTTTCTCAGCTCATTCTCAGTGCTCTGCTGGTTCATCTCAAGAATGGTTAGCTGCTTGGTCTGCTCGCCGTAATTGATGATGCGGTGCTTCACATTGTAGCGGATAAGATCCTGCTCTGCTGCATTGAGCACCTTGCTCAGCTTGGCCACCTCACGCTCAAAGAACTTGATGACGTTGAGCGTCTCACCGTAGCGCAACTGCTGGTACTGGTGGGCAAACACCTTATTCAGGATGTCGAGGGTGTTATAGCAGATGCCAGGGTCGTTGGCCGAATAGGCAATGTCGATAATGTCACTCTCCTGCAACCTGACAACCTTCAGACGGCTGAGGATGCTGTTGACGCTGAAGTAGGGGTGGTTGTTGAGCAGGTTGTAGAGATAGTTGTCCTGAGACGGTTTCTCGTAGGCTTTCAGACGGCCATAGGAGTCGTCCTCGTTGTTTTGAACAAGAGCCTTGACGTCTGCAGGTACGCCCGCTGACAACTGGCGGAAATGCTCAGCTGAGATGTAGTTGTTGTCTTTGTTCGGATTACCGTACAACATGCATCGGGCAAACAGGCGTAGTGCCACTTCATGGATGGTGTTGTCGGTCTGGATGATGAGCATCAGGTTGGTGATGTTCGTCTGTCCGTTACCGCCACCAGCTCCCATACCCTCAATGGTGTAGCCCGTTATCATGCCAGTGTAGATGGTGGTGTTGGCATCATAAACGCGCTCCAAATTGCGGGTGAGGAACCATGCGATGACAAGGGCTATGACTGGCAAGATGATGAGATACCAGCGAATCTTGTATAGAAATCTGACGATGTACCTAAAAATATCCATGGTTACAAGGTTTATCTGTTTTTACTTGTTGGCTTTTTCTGCTTTCTTGGCTTCCTTTTCCAGGGCCTTGGCTTCTTTCTCTGCTTGTTTCAACTCTGCCTCTTCACGCTTCTGATCCTCTTCGGCGGCTTTTCTGATACGGCGCTCCACAGCCTTGTTCTCACGCGCAATCTGCTTTTCCGATTTCGTCACGTCCTCGTCAAGTGTGATCTCAGTCGTGGTGTTGGTGATGATGGGCGTATGCGTCATGATCTCAAGGGTAATGATGTCAATCGTAATCTGCGTGAGCAAGCCCTGATAGGTCTGGACGGCAGCCTGACTGCGCTGGCCGGTGAAGGCGTAGTCTTCGATTTCAAAATTACCGTGGTGGAACTGTTGCTCATTAAGGGCAGCAGCACCCTGATAGATGGCGGCATTCTCACCTGCAGTCTTTAATGCGGTGAGGTTGTTGGTAATTTTCACATAGAGTGTGGCAATCTCAAGCTTCAGGTTGTCGTAGGCAATGTCCTTGGCAATCTGTGCCTGTTCCACGGCAAGGCGCCTGCGCTTGACCGAAGGCCCCAGATCGAGGATGTCTTCTAAGGGAAGGCTGAGGTTGACGCCAACGTTCCAGTAGCTTTGCTCACTGCCTTGGAACTGCATGAAGAGCGGTGTGTAGACATCAGAGCCGTTGCTCCATGAGTCTGTCTTGCCGTAGCTGTAGCTGGCATGTCCGCTAATGTAGGAGAAGATGTGTTTCTTTTGTTTGAGGTATTCAGCATGCGCCAACTCCTGTGCTTTGGACAGATTCATGATGCTGGGGTTGGACTTGGCGTTCTCGAAAAGAACGGCAAGCGGTGGCAACTTGAATGTCGAGAAATAAATGTCTTTGTCAACACTGGAGTCAAAGAAACCGGCACTGATACCACTGTCGTCAGCTCTCGACTGTGCGTTCACGGTTGTTGCAGCAGTCGCCAGCACTGTGGTAAGAAATAATAATTTAATTGACGTTTTCATCTTTTACTGCTATACGTTTTCTTTCTGCACGAATGAGAACAATGTGCGGAAGATGATTTTCATGTCTAGTTTGAAATTGTAGGTCTGTCCGTAGGTGATGTCAAGTTGCTTGCGCTCTTCAGCCGACATGTTGCCGCCTTTGCCTCGCTCTTCCACCTGCCAAAGACCTGTCAAGCCAGCAGGAGCCATAAAGCGGTCAATACTGCTATCGGCTGTAAGCTTCTCTGCTTCGTAGAGGGGGAGAGGACGATTGCCGACGATGGACATGTCGCCTTTCAGAATATTGAAAAGCTGTGGCAACTCGTCGATGCTGTATTTGCGGATAAAACGGCCCACCTTGGTAATGCGTGGATCGTTTTCAATCTTTACGAATGCATTGTTGTTCTCCTCTTCCTTCTGCTTGTTGAAATCACTTTCGGCCATCACGAAGTCATCGCCCACGAGCATTGTCTCGTCGTCGCTGATCAGCATTTCCGACTCCATGCCCATCTCCAGCATGGTCATCTCGGCTTCATCACCAAGGGGAGCCGTGATGGTGCTCTTGGATTCTTCTTCCGTCGGCTCGTGATGCTCTGCATACTGATTGTTTGATTTGCTCAGTTCCTTGAGGCGCTCTTCCGCATCAGTATACATGGAGCGGAACTTCAGGAAATCGAAAATCTTGTAATTGGTACCTACACGCTTTGACTTAAACAGCACAGGCCCCTTACTCTCTGCCTTGATGGCGAGGGCAGTAATGATAAGAACAGGCGAGAGAATGACAATGCCAATTGAAGAGCAAACAATGTCAAAAAGACGTTTCCATAGGGGAATCTGGAAACGCAGGATTCGTTTCTTCGATACCTGTGTGTCGAAAAGTATGCTCTCCCTTCCGCTGATGAATTGCAGTTTTTTGTTCAGCTCTGTGACGGTTGCCTTAGGGTCAAGCGTGTCGTTGATGCCGCATTTCTGATAAACATCCCGCTCCTCACCTGTCAGTTGGTCTGTCAGCAATATTATATAAAGCCCCTCACAATTCTTTCGCAGATATGTAATGGCAGTTACGTCTTCGGTGCGGATATTCTTCTCGTAGAACACGATGAAATGCTCACCACTGGCATGTGACTTGCAAGCCTCTGCCGCCTCCATATAGTTCTTCGCAAACGTCACCTGACGTCCAGGAAGATATTTTAGACGCTCTTCTGTCTGAGGGTTATTGCCTAAATAAACAACACCTATCATAACTTGATTGTTGAGTCCGGAACAGATTTAGTTGGGAAGGATTTTCTTTACACGGATTTTCAGCTCCATAGGGTTGAAGGGCTTTACGATGTAGTCCTCAGCACCTATCTCTAACAGACGGATACGCTCACTGGTGGAGTCTTCACTTGACAGCATAATTACGGGAATGTGGCGGAACAGCTCGTTCTGCTTGATCCACTCCAGGAAGTCGTCGCCACGCATTCCCGGCATACGAATGTCGGAAATGATCAGGTCGGGAGTATTGCCTGCCTGAAGCCATTTTACGCCTTGCAGTCCGTCGGGCAACCACTGTACTTCGTAATCGCTCATCAAGTAGATGGAGAGCACCTTTGCGATGGTCTCTTTGTCATCTAATATTAGAATTTTTTTCTTCATATATGAATTTGTTTAATTGTCGACAGAATCCATTCCAATGTGCAAAGGTATGAAAAATATTTGAATTGTATACAATAAAAAGAAAAAATATTTTTTTTTTTGCGTTTTTCTTGCATAATACAAAAAAAATGGGGAAATTTGCACGTCGAATCATCCGATGATTAATTTTCAAGATAAATGGCAGTCAGATATTTGTTAGGATTTGATGTCGGCAGCTCATCTGTCAAGGCATCTTTGGTTAACGCCGATAACGGCAAGTGTGTTTCATCTGCATTTTTCCCTGAGAAGGAAGCGCCTATCAAGGCCGTCAAGGCTGGATGGGCTGAGCAAGAGCCTGACTCATGGTGGCAATATGCCAAGCAGGCTCTGCAGAAGATTATGGCTGAGGCTCAGGTTAAGGGCGAGGATATTGCAGCCATAGGCATCTCCTATCAGATGCATGGCTTGGTGTGTGTGGGCAAGGACTTGAAGCCGCTTCGCCCTGCCATCATCTGGTGCGACTCGCGCGCCGTTCCCTACGGTGAGCGTGCGTTCAACGACTTGGGTGCCGACAAATGTCTCAGCCACCTACTGAATTCACCGGGTAACTTCACCGCAGCCAAACTGGCATGGGTGAAGGAGAATGAGCCTGACACGTACAATAGTATATATAAATTAATGTTGCCAGGCGATTATATCGCTATGCGCCTCAGTGGCGTGGCCAACACTACAGTGAGCGGACTCTCCGAGGGTATGTTCTGGGACTTCAAGGAAAACCGTGTTGCTCAGTTCTTGCTTGACTACTACGGTATTCCTGCCGACTTTATCCCCGAAATCGTGCCCACTTTCTCTGAGCAGAGCGTTGTCAGCGAGGCTGCGGCTCAGGAGCTGGGTCTGAAAGCCGGGACTCCCATCACCTATCGTGGTGGCGACCAGCCCAACAATGCACTCTCGCTGAATGTGCTCGAGCCAGGAGAGATTGCTGCCACGGCAGGAACCAGTGGCGTGGTCTATGGCGTTTTAGGCGAGGTGAATTACGACCCGAAGTCGCGTGTGAACACTTTTGCACACGTGAATCATGCTGCCGACAAGACGCGTCTCGGCGTGCTGCTCTGCATCAACGGAACAGGTATCCTCAATGCATGGATGCACCGCAATGTCACTTTCGATATGGGCTACGCAGAAATGAACGACTTGGCTGCACAGGCTCCTATTGGTAGCGACGGCGTCTGCATCATGCCCTTTGGCAATGGTGCTGAGCGTGTGCTGCAGAACAAGGAACTGGGCTGCTCCATCCATGGAGTCAACTTCAACAAGCACAGCCGCGCCCACCTTGTGCGTGCCGCTCAGGAAGGCATCGTCTTCTCCTTCTGCTATGGTATGGAGATTATGCAGCAGATGGGCATGGACATCAAGAAAATACATGCCGGCAAGGCCAATATGTTCCTTTCACCGCTGTTCCGCAACACGTTGGCAGGCGTTAGCGGTGCCACCATTGAGCTCTACGAGACCGACGGCTCCGTGGGTGCCGCCAAAGGTGCAGGCATGGGTGCAGGCATCTATGCCGATCATAACGAAGCCTTTGCCACGCTGGAGAAGCTGCAGGTCATCGAGCCCGACGCAGCAAGTCGCGACCAGTATCGTGCTGCCTACGAGGCGTGGAAGGCATGTCTTGAAAAAGAATTACAATAATCATATATAATTAGTAGTTATCTAAAATTAAAAAACCAATTATGGCAAAAGAGTATTTCGCCTTTACAGGCAAGATTCCCTTTGAGGGAAAGGACAGTAAGAACGTGATGGCTTTCCATTATTACGAGTCTGAGAAGGTCGTGATGGGAAAGAAGATGAAGGACTGGCTGAAGTTCGCCATGGCCTGGTGGCACACGCTGGGTGGAGCATCTGCCGACCAGTTCGGTGGTCAGACCCGCAGCTATGAGTGGGACAAGGCTGCTGACGCCGTTCAGCGCGCCAAGGATAAGATGGACGCCGGCTTCGAAATCATGGACAAGCTGGGCATCGAATATTTCTGCTTCCACGATGTCGACCTCGTTGAAGAGGGCGCTACCATTGCTGAGTACGAGGCTCGCATGAAGGCTATCACCGACTACGCTCAGGAGAAGATGAAGCAGTTCCCCAACATCAAGCTGCTCTGGGGCACCGCCAACGTGTTCGGCAACAAGCGCTATGCTAACGGTGCCAGCACCAACCCCGACTTCGACGTCGTTGCCCGTGCCATCGTACAGATCAAGAACGCCATCGATGCCACCATCAAACTGGGTGGTACCAACTACGTGTTCTGGGGCGGACGTGAGGGCTATATGAGCCTGCTCAACACCGACCAGAAGCGCGAGAAGGAGCACATGGCCACCATGCTGACCATGGCCCGCGACTATGCCCGCGCAAAGGGATTCAAGGGTACGTTCCTCATTGAGCCGAAGCCCATGGAGCCCTCGAAGCACCAGTATGACGTCGACACCGAGACCGTCATCGGCTTCCTGAAGGCCCACAACCTCGACAAGGACTTCAAGGTGAACATCGAGGTGAACCATGCCACCTTGGCCGGCCACACCTTCGAGCACGAGCTGGCTTGCGCCGTTGATGCAGGCATGTTGGGTAGCATCGACGCCAACCGTGGCGACGCTCAGAACGGATGGGATACCGACCAGTTCCCCATCGACAACTACGAGCTCACCCAGGCCATGCTTGAGATTATCCGCAACGGCGGTCTCGGCAATGGCGGTACCAACTTCGACGCTAAGATCCGTCGTAACAGCACCGACCTCGAGGACCTGTTCATCGCCCACATCAGCGGCATGGACGCCATGGCACGTGCCCTGCTGAATGCTGCTGCTATCCTTGAGGAGAGCGAGCTGCCCAAGATGAAGAAGGAGCGCTATGCCAGCTTCGACGCCGGCATCGGCAAGGACTTCGAGGATGGCAAGCTCACTCTCGAGCAGGTCTACGAGTACGGCAAGAAGGTTGAGGAGCCCAAGCAGACCAGCGGCAAGCAGGAGAAGTACGAGACCATCGTCGCCCTCTACGCCAAGTAATATGTAAAGAAAAAATACCACAAAAACAGGTCTCTGAAAAAAGTCAAACTAGAACGCGTAGAGACCAAAAAGTGGCATCTTTGCATCATCAGTAACGAAAAATCGAAGCCCAAAAGCTGCACATTTTTTGAATAGCGTGCAG
>JAILAA010000112.1 GCA_024681875.1 Prevotella sp. | reverse complement strand
AGTGCCGTAGGGCTACTGCGGTCAATGTAGGGATTCAGATAGGTGATGCCCGGACGTGAGATGCGCATGTTGTAGGTCAGGCCGAGGTTGCTGGTGGGAGCCAGGGTATAGCTGACGCTGGCCGAGGGCACAAGCGTGCCGTAGTCGTTCTTGAAGTCCTGGCCATTGCCCAGGTGATATTCGATGTCCTGCCATGTGTGCTCATAGCGCAGGCCTGCCTTGGCACCTATCATTCCCCACTTACCTTCATACTCAGCGTAGACGGCACCAATGCTGTTGCGATGCTCGTAGTTCATACTCAAGCTGTCGACATAATTGGGCTGATAGTATTTGGCATCACTGGTGGCCTTGCGCAGCATCAGCTTGGCACCAACATTGATGGTGTTGCCAATGCCGAAGGGCTTGGTGTAGTCGGCCTGCAACGTGTGCTGCGTGGTCTTCTCGTGGTTGTCGGAGTATCGGTCGGTGATGTCGAAGGGCATCCCGCCTACGGCATCGAAGTCATTGCGTGTCTCGCTGTGAGTGGGGTCGTAGGAGAGCTGATAGATAACAGCCAACCAACTTGTACGCTCCTTGTTGAAGAAGCGCTGGTAGTCGAGACTGCTGCTGAAGCTGGTGTTGCTGCTCTTCATATAGAGGTTGTTGCCGTATGTCTGCCCAAGAGCTGAACTATAGGGCATAGCCATGTTTGTCTCCGTGCGGCCCGTGTTCTTCATGTTCATGCTTGTCAACTCAGCAGAGAGGCTGACACTGCTCATCGAGTCTAGCTCGTAGCTCAAGGCGAGACTACCCATAGAGACAGGAATCTCGGTCTTCGTACGGCTCTCCGACGTCTGTGTGTACAGCGACTGCTCCATCAGGTTGCTAACTTTGGTGGTGCCCGGTGTCGTCTTCTGGTGTAAGGCGTCTATGCTGTAGGTAAGGCGTCCTTGTTGTCCACTGAGGAATACTCCTCCGCCCCAAGCTGTGTTGCCCACCTCGGCACGCAAGGTGCCGTTGTAGCCGTTCATGCTTTCCGAGCCAGCCACCTGCCTGTCGAGGATGATGTTGAGTACGCCGCCGGCCCCCTCGGCGTCATATTTGGCGCCCGGGTTGGTCACCACCTCGATGTTTTTCACTGCTGTGGCCGGCATACTCTTGAAAATGACGGAGGGGTTACTGCTGAACATGACGTTGGGCTTGCCGTCGACATAGACCTTAAAGGCTGATGAGCCATTGACGGTGATGTTGTCCTGTCCGTCGACGGTCACCATCGGCACCTTTCTCAGCATGTCGAGTACGGTAGATACCTTGGCATCTTCGTCCTCGCTCACGTTGTAGGTCATCTTGTCAACCTCCATCTTCACCAGCGGCTTTTGCGCAATCACGACAACACCCTCCAGCTCATTGGCATTCTCGGCAAGGTAAAGCGTGTCCATATCTACGACGCCGCTACCTGTCAGCTCGATGGTTTTCTTCAACTCATTCTTTCCGAGACTGCTGATGATGACATCGTAGTTTCCCTTGCCGCTGACCTCATGGCTGAAGACGCCGTCAACATCGGTAAGGAACATTGCCTCGGCTTTTGTTGTGTTGCCCTGCTTGAACACCCTCACGGTGGCAAAAGGCTCGCCCACACCTTGCGACTTGTCAATGACGACGCCCTTCACGGTGGTCTGGGCATTGACGGTGATACCTGCAAACAATGCAGCAACCATCAGAAGTTTCCTGATATTCATCTTTTTACTCGTTGTTTAGTAATTGTATGGCTTTCCGAACAATTTCGTTGTCCTCATTGATAATGGCATAGTATTCGCTCATGTCCCAGATGTCGCGGGCAATGAGGGCCTTCAGCTGCAGCGTGAGCGTGGGCAGCGTCTTCTGTAGCTCTTCCTCGTCCTTGGCCTTGACACCTTGTTTCTCACCCTCTTTGATAACGGCGTCCAACAGTTCCTGCGGCACAGAATAGTTCTGCTGGAAGTCGCTGAACGTGGTGTATTTCTTATGCAGCTGCTTGCGGTGATCGTCCACGTAATGCAGGTTTTGCTGGATGATGATGCTCTTTGCAGCAAGTTCACGGTGCAGACGCGTATAGTGTGCGGTGTCCTGTGGCACAAAGTAGTCGGGCATGATACCGCCACCGCCATAGACGGTGCGATGCAGGCGCAGTGTCTCAAAGCGTAGCGAGTCGGCCACATGGATACTGTCCTCGTTGGTCAGTTCACCACTCTTCAGGCGGTTGACGATATCCTCGTCATAGCTTTTCTTATTGCCCTTCTCGTAGGGTTTCTGTATGCAGCGTCCCGAAGGGGTGTAGTAATGGGCGATGGTGAGGCGTATCATCGAGCCGTCAGGCAGCTCGATAGGCCGCTGAACAAGGCCTTTGCCGAAGGTACGGCGTCCCACAACGATGCCACGGTCCTGATCTTGTATGGCGCCGGTGACAATCTCTGCGGCAGAGGCCGAGAACTGGTCGACGAGCACTACGATGCGGCCTTCACTGGCCTGCAACGGATCACTGCCTGTGACAGCGGTTTGGCGGAAGGCACCGCTGCTGCCAGCCTTGTAGTCGTGGTGAGGCACGGAACGTCCGTCGGTGTAGACGATCAGGTCGCCATGCTCCAGGAACTCGCCCGCCACGTCGACGGCTGCCTGCAAATAGCCGCCGCCATTGCTTTGCAAGTCAAGGACAAGGTCTTTCATGCCCTGCTGCTTCAGCTTATCGAGACTCTGAAGGAGCTCTTCGTAGGTTGTTGCCGAAAAGCTGCCGATGCGTATGTAGCCAATGCCCGGCCTCAGCATGTAGGTGGCATCGATGGAGAAGACGGGAATTTTGTCGCGTACCACGTTGAAGCGCAGCGTGTCGCTGATACCATGGCGCACCACCTTCAGCCGTGCCACAGTGCCCTTGGGGCCGCGCAGGCGTCGCATGATCTCTTCCTTCGACATCTTCACGCCGGCAATGGCAGTGTCGGCCACGGCTACGATGCGGTCGCCGGCCACGATGCCAACCTTCTCCGAGGGTCCCTTCGACACGGGCTGTATGACCATCAGCGTGTCGTCAACCATGTTGAACTGCACACCAATACCCTCAAAGCTGCCGTTCAGCGGCTCGTTCATTGCTTTCGTCTCTTTCGGGTCGCTGTAGGCGGAGTGCGGGTCAAGTTTCTCCAACATGCCGCGAATGGCATCCTCCACCAGTTTATCGGCATTGACAGTGTCTACATATAGGGCTTCAATGGCTGTGCAGGCCATGTTCAGCTTTCTCAGTCTCTGCAATTCGTTACCACGCTGTGCAAAGGCTGTCAGCGTCAGCAGCAAGCTCATTGCTGTTGTCAATATGATGCTTTTTCTCATGTTCAATCTGTTTTCGAGCGCAAATTTACACTTTTTTCCGCAAATAGCCATACTTTCTGGGCTATTATTGGCTTTTTTTATCAAAACAGCAAGGAACGCGAAAAGGGCAGCACTGCTTAGAAAAGATACGTCACGGCGACGCTCCATGCGTTTGTACGCGACTTGGCATGGTGCCACGATTGTTCGCCAAGCCGGTCACCCAACTCGTTCCATGTAAAGTCGCTGGTCTTGCCAACAGGCAAGTTGTAGCGCAACGTGCCCTCCAGATGCGTGGCAAAAGTGACGCCAACACCCATATTGACGCTCAATGTGGTTTCCTGAATGGAAAACTGCTTGTATTCGTCTTTCGTGGTTATCCAGTGCGTGAAGTCATCGCCCACATTAAAGCTGAACTGCGGACCTAGAAACATGAAAATACCCAGCACGTCGCCAAGGCTCACGCCACAACGGGCACTTCCCTGAAGGATGAGGCTTTTCTGTTTGAACACAGTGTCTTCAACTTTCAGGTCGCGCTGGTCGTAAAGGGTGGCCACATCTATGCCCAAACCCGTTACGGGGAGTTCTATTTTCAGTAGGGGGCCGGCAAACCAGCCTACGCGGTTGTTTGGCTTCAAGGCGTCGTGATTGAACTGCATATCGGTGAGCTGAAAGCCACCCATGATACCGAAGCGCACCTGCGCTGAGACTGTGACAAGCGACATGTGAAGGAATAAAAGCACCATCAGTGCCTTCACCAGCCAAATGGCCTTCTGTCGCTTCTGGGTCACCGTCATCATAGATGCATCGCGTGCACTCAGTCCTCGCTACCCTCAATGCCTTTCGCGGCGCACGGAGACGCGTGCGGGCTGCGAACTGCCAGACGAGCTGCTACTGGCACGCTCGCTGCGGCTACTGCGCTCGCGCTTCTTCGACTGACGCGCAGCCTTAGCTGCCTTCGGGTCGGCAGCGGCAATGCTGTCAAGAGAGTCCTTGCGCGCAGGGTCGCCGAAAATACGCATACGGAAAGCGTTCAATTCTGCCTCGATACGACGCTGCTCCGTCGACAGTTTCGCAGTGTCGCCATCGGCTGCCTGCGCCAGTGTACGGCCAAGGCGGTTAGCCGTCTTGTAAATCTTTCCGCGGTATTTGTTAAGCGTGAAATAGTCATCCAAGTTCATCTGTGCAGCGTCATTAATGTCGCTCACTTTGATGGACTGGCGACTGAGATAAGGCTCTACGTCGCTGTACTTGACCCAGAACAACGGGTACTTAGCCGATTCGCCACCAAAATCGTCTTCACGCACCATGACGGGACAGAAGGCGATAGGCTTGATATGGAACGACGAGTTGGCTTGGTCGTAATAGGCGCACTCCTTCAGGTAATACATTTTCACCTCTGCCGACGGAATGTCGCTGTTGTCGACCTTGACTTTGCCGCCCTCCTCAGTGTAATAGATATGGTAGTTGTCGAGTATGCTCTTCATGTCTACCTTTGCTGAAGCCTCCAACACCTCGTTGCCGTCCAGATTGTATTCATAGACTGGAATATAACTGTTTAGCGCCAACTTGAACACGTAGGTAAACAAATTCATACGGCGGCCTTGCGGCTCCACAGGATCGTAGAGTCCGGCGTTCTCCTCCTGCGTCAGGTCTATCTCACGGTAGATGTCGCGGCGCCACACCACATCCTCCGGCATGTCCACAGCCGTAGGATACTGTATGCGCATACGCTGCGTCATGCCCCCCTGCTGCGTCTGCTGCTGTTGCTGCGCCTGCTGCGTCTGCTGCTGTGTCTGCTGGCTGCGGCGCTGACGCGGCTGGGCTTGCGCTTCGCTAAATGATAAATGACAAATGACAAATGACAAACCTATCATCATCATCCATCTGTTCTTTATATCCATATTCATTATCTTTTTCATTTTATTTGTTCTTTATCATTTATCATTTTTCATTTAGACTGTAGGCCATCACTGTACCTTGATTTCCATCGCGGCTGACAAAGTGCGCTCGATGCCGTCAGGACCGACCGCAACGACGCGCGAGATGTAGAAGCGGCGGCCACGGTTAAGTTTGCGGAACTGGTCTTTTTGGGCGGCGGAGAAATGTGCGCCGTCGCTGGCCAACGGTTTCGCATTGCCCATGTTGTCAAAGAAAACAGTTTCGAACGACTGCACACGGAAACCGATATCGAGGATGCCGTCGTCGATGGCGGCGCCAATGCTCTCTACAGCCATGAGGCTACCCTTGGCCATGTTGCCGCCCTTGAAGCGTGCGGGGTTACCACCTTCGTCAGTGATGTCTATATAGGGAGTAGGATCGGGCAGTTTCCTCACGCGGAACGTGAACGTGCCCATGGTCTGCGGACGTCCCGTGTTTGTCGACGTCACAGTGATGACAGCATCCTGCCCAATCTTCGTGGGATGGGCAATGTACTTGCCAGCGCCGTTGGGCGTCAGCGTTCCGTTGGTCATTGAGGCCGAAATCTTGTTCAAGGGAACGCCCGGCACCGACACGCTGATGGGGTTGGCATAGCCGGCGTAGAGCATACGGGTGAGGTCTGCACTGACGGTGGCACTGGGCTCCACAACAGTATATTTCTGTGTAAACTCTCGCTTGATGGGGTCGCCATTGCCATTGATGGTCTGGATGTAGCCACTAAGCGTAAAGTCGCCAGTACGGTTGCACACCGTCTCATATACATTATCAGGCAGCTCCACCTTACGGTCGCCGATGTAAATCTCCGGCACCTGTGTCGTGTCAATAGCGGCCATGACGATGCGGGCAGAGAAACGGTCGCCCTGCACAATGGTTTGCGAATTGGGGATGACGAAGGCATCAAGCAAGTTCACGCGGATATCCTTCACGTCAATGTTCTGCACCAGTGTATGGAGTACTTCTTTCTCAGCATTACGTACGTCGTTCTGCAGCTTGGTCAGCATGGTGACGGCTGCCACGGCAGGCATGGCCTCGAACATGTATTCCTGCCAGTTCTTGCCGAGGATACCGCTGGGCACCTCAGTGGTGAGGTCGCTGGCTATATGCTCCTTCTTCACCGAATCAGTTATCATGGCGAGGATGCCTTCCCGGTAAGCATCGATAGCCTTCTTCAGTTCCTCGCCGCGTCCACGTCCCGGAGCAAGCATAATCTGGTTAGCGGCTTCCAGGTCTTCTTTGTTCTGCAGACTATCAGCATTACCGTTCTCGCCGTCGGCTTCACGAGCAATGGCCGTCTTCAGCTCAGAAGCGAGGCTGTAGAGCTTCTGGCTCATCTCCTTCACCAACATCGCCTTATCGTACCATTCCTTTACCTTTTGCGGATTGGCCGCCATCTGCTGCTCAAAATCGTCATAGATGACCTGGTTCTCCTGCGTAGCGTTCTCAGTAGTGCGGTTAAGGCTTTCCTGCACGATGGCAAAGCCGTTGAGCACCTCGTTGGAGACGTTCAATGCCAGCATAGCCATCAACACGACGTACATCAGGTTGATCATCTTCTGGCGCGGAGATACGGGTCTTTTCCTAATTGCCATTGTTGTTTATTTTAGGCATGTTCACGGTCATGGCCTCAATCATGCGGGTATAGATCTTGTTCAGCTCGGCAATCTGCTCAGCCATGCGCTTCGACTGCTCGTTAATCTGGTCGATGGTGCCTATCTGCTGGCTGGCGCCCTTCAACTGCATCTCATAGACCTTGCAGATGCCGGTAAGTGTGCGGTTGAGGTTCTCCATCTCCTCACTGTCGCGGGTCAGGCGCTCGCTCTGTTCGCTGACCTTCTTCAGTGTCTCGGTGAGGCTCTTCAACTGCTCCACATAGTTCTGCGTAGCTTCCTCCATCTCTTCGGCGTCGATGTCGGGCAGTTCAGGCTGCTGTGGAGCTGCCACACCGCCGATGATGCCGCCGCCGATGATACCGCCGCTAACTGGCACGGCACTTCCGCCTTCGCCAGGCATGAAGCCTTCGGCAGGAGCTCCCTCCTCGCCTTCGCCGGCAACACCGCTGCCATAGCCGCCGGCATAACCACCGCCGACATAACCGCCGCCACCAATGACGCCACCACCGCTGATGATACCGCCACTGACGCCTTCTGCTCCCTCGGAGAGGCCTTCGCCGCCAACGTTCTCCGTTGAGCCGCCACCGCCGATGATGATGGTGCCGCCGGACATTCCTGATACTCCGGAAACAGCAACGCCCTCGTCCTCTGCACCTTCAATGGACACATGTGTCGGCAGTTCCTTACCTTCCTCGGTCTTGTCGAAGGGACGGTCGAAGCCTGCGATAAAGAATACCAGCACCTCAGTGCCCATGCCGAGGAACAGCATGGTGTTGGCACCTGGCAGGTGGGTGAGCTTGAACAGTGCGCCAAGGATGACGATAGATGCGCCCCAACTATAGGCGTAGTTCATAAATGTCTGCCCAGGCACGCTGTCGAGCCATTTCTGCAGGCGATAGATGGGATTGAATTTGCTGTATTTGGTCATCGCTGTTAATTACAATTTACGGATTTTCGATTTACTATTTATTTCCTTTGCTTTTTAGTGCTGGCTTTCACGGGCTTGGCCTTCTCGCTAGAGGTGTTGGCGAGGCTGCGGACGCAGCGAAAGCCGATGTAGGAGCGAGGCTGGTTCTGATATTCGCTGCTGCGCCAAGCCGAGCGGATATAGCTCTCGGGATCTTTCCACGAGCCGCCGCGCACACTCTTCTTTTTCAGGCGGTAGGGGTCTTCCTTGGCGGCATTGTATTTCAGCTGCGGGTTGATGTCGTTCATGGCGTCAACGCCTGCCTCAGTGTAGATAGTCGAAGTCCATTCGGCCACATTGCCTGCCATGTCGAACAATCCGTTGCTGTTAGCGCTGTAGATGCCCACCTTGGAGGTGATGAGATTGCCGTCCTTCGTATAGTTTCCGTTGTCAGGCTTGAAGTTGGCAAAGAAGCATCCCTTGCCGCTTGCTACATCCTCGTTCTCCCATGGAAACTCGTTCTGCTGTTTGCCGCGTGCGGCATATTCCCATTCCGCCTCTGTCGGCAGGCGGTAGCGCTGCACGAAGCGTGCGGCAGGACCGAGGCCTTTCAGCAGGAATTCAGTGCGCCATGCGCAGAAGGCATTGGCCTGCTCCCAGGTAACGCCCACCACGGGATAGTCGTTGTAAGCGACGTTGGAGAAGTAGTTGCGCATATACATCTCGTTGTCTGAGTTGGGGAAGTCGTTCACCCAGCAGGTTGTGTCGGGATATATATTAATAATATAAGTATTGAGGAAGTCCCAAGGACCGCTTAACTCACGGTTGATGGTTTCGCGGATAATCTTGCCCTCGTCGTTGATGTAGGCAGTGTCCTTCGAAATCCACACTTTCTCGTTGGGGTCGACGGTAATGTCAGTATTCAGATTACGCTCTTCGGGATTGAGGCGGTTGCGGCGCATAGCTGCCTCAGTGTAGTCGTATATCTCATAGCGGTAGTTCATCTGACTGGCATCAAGCATCTTCTCTCCCGTCACGGGGTTGGTGACGTAGACGCTCTCCAATGCGCGCTGCTCGTCCTCATTGGGTTTGCGCGGCAGGGCTTTCTTCCAGTTCAGATAGGGCTTGATGGGGTCGCCGTTCTTGTCTTCCTCAATCTTGTAGCTCTCATCGCCGCCATAGTTCGGGTCAGCCAGTCGCTCGCGGATGATGCTGTCGCGCACATAGCTGACAAACTGCCGGTATTCGGAGTTCGTAATTTCGGTGTCGTCCATCCAGAATCCCTCCACGCTGATGTCGCGAGTAGGTGTCTGACGTCCCCAAAGCGAGTCGTTTTTCTCCATGCCCATCTTCAGGTGTCCGCGCTTGATGAGCACCATGCCATAAGGTGCGGGTTCAGCAAATGCGCGCCCGGCAGAACCTGTCAGCTCGCCGCCGTTAGCCATCGTTTCTTTGCCGCCGAAGCAAGCCGAAAGGAAAATGAGAAATGAAGATAATGAGAAAATGAGAAATGCCTTTTGCACTACTCTTTTCCCAGCTTCCTTTCTCATTCTTTTACTCTTCATCATATTCTTTTTTTTATATGTTTCAAAATTTCTCATTCTCTCAATTTCTCATTCTCTCAATTTCAGAGAATTCTCACACTCTGGTGTCTGTTTCTTCCTTTCTTAAACAGGTTGATGTCTGTCTGATAGCCCATGAACAGCTCGTGGGAGCCATAACCCAAGCCAACGCCATTGGTGAAGGCCTCATAGCTGTAGCCCAGTGTGATGCCGTGGAAGATTCCTCCCAGAAACACCGTCACTGAGTTCGACGGGCTGTAGCCCAGGCCACCGTACAGCATTTTCTCTTCGTGCGTATAGGTGAGGCGCGCAGAGATATCGGCACGATGGCTGACGCCGTCGCTTTGCGCAAGCACTGAGGGCTGTATAGATAACAACGGATATCTTAGCCGAATATTGCATCCACCCGTCAAATAATACGACATATTGATTTTAATCTCGTTGGTTTCGCCCAGTTCCACCCTTGGTGCAGTGAGGTGCTGCACTGAAGCGCCGACATACCAGTTTTTGCGCTGATAATAGAGGCCTGCGGCCAGGTCGATGGCACTGCCCTCTATCTTCGAGGAGGAGAACGCGGGGTCGCCAGCCTCCTCCAGTTCAAGCTTAGAGCCGTCGAACTGCTCACTAAGCATGGCTCCCTGCAAGCCTGCGGCCAGTGTGCCGCCAAAGAGTTTCTGCCGATAGGCATACTGCAAGGCGATGCTGTTGTGGGAGAACAGTCCCAAAGCGTCGCTCAGAAAACGCACACCCACACCGTGATAGGCACCAAGCAGATAGAACGGCATGTCGGCAGCAGAGTACATCGTCTTAGGGTTACGCTTAAAGCCCACCAGCGACATTGCATAAGCTGCTGTCACGTTGATTTTCTCCTGTTTTCCCACGGCTGCAGGGTTAAACGACGTCTGCATCGTCCAGTAATGACTGAACGACGGGTCGTACTGCGCACGGGCCTCATAGCAGGCCACAAGCATAACGGCCAAAATCAGCAGACTTCGCCTTAACACGCTATAATAACGCCGTTCTCGCTCATTTATTATATAAAATGAATGTGGAAATTGATTTTTAGTTTCTAACGCGCTGTCCGAAAAAATCCGACGGCTTCGGATTTTTGTCCGAGCCGGTCGGATTTTTGTCCGAAGCCGTCGGATTTTTTTCGGACAATTGTGTTTTTCAGAATGGAAGCCCCGACTCAAGCAGGGGAAGCGGGAAAAGAGCGGCACGCAGTTCCTCACATCGGTGCAGCAGTGTATTGAAGGCACCGACGGACTGTCCGGTGCGCTGGTCGCGACGGAACTGCTCGGAATTCCACAACGTCGATGCCTTGGCCGTGTGCCCCACGGAATAGTCGCCCATGCGGTCGGCATTGCAGCGTATCGGCGCCTCGGGAAACCACACGTTCATCTGCTGGGCAAAGCGCGTCAGCATCGGGTCGTCAATCAGCCCGATGTCCATGAGCACGCGATAGGCGGCATACCACTCGTAGGCGTGGCGCATCTGCTTCACCACGACACGCTCCACCTGCTGGCGCACGGCATTAAAATCGACGGCACGTCGCTTGTGGTACAGCCTGAACACTATGTTCTGCGGCTGCTCCGGCGGCAACGGGCGCCCGGCGGCAACAGTGTTGGCGGCAGCATGGAGCACAGCCTTTGCACAGTCCGCGTATGATGCCCTGGGCATTCCCTTGCGCAAGCCGACGACCTTGCCTATAACCCTCCATGGACGGTTGTCGAGCAGGATGGGCGCAAAATCAGTGTTCTGCGGCACCAGCCAGTGGCGCCCCTCACCATCGGTAAAGAACGCCTTCACCGTATAGCCGCCGTCCACTTCGGCCACGACGATATCGCCGTCACTTACTGTGCTTTCCATCTGCACCTCCAAGCGGTCGCCGGGCATGATGCCCGCATCGTGCATCGACAGCCCGTCGACATCAATCAAAAACACGGGATGACGGCCCACCAGCTCTCGCGGCAGCAACACGTACTCACCGCCCGTGGCATCGCCACTATCGGCAGGCAGGCCTGCCAGCACGGGGACATCGACCAGCGGCACCGCAGTGTCGCACAACATGGGATTAAGGCCTGCAGCGCGCAGCTTCGCCAGCTCTTTGGTTACTTCTTCTTGGGTCATAGACGTCAGGACGTCATACATTAGCTTCGTCTGTGCAAAGTTACTGCTTTTTTTCTTTCAGTCTGCAATTTTTACCGACAATTTGCATTATAATCAGAGAATTCTTCGTACTTTTGCACGAAATTCTAAACGAAACAACCCATGGAAGACCAATTGAAACAGATAGGCGAGCGTCTGCGCGGACTGCGCGACGTGCTTGACATCCCCGTCAGCGAGATGGCCGAGACCATCGGCATCTCAGCTGAAAAGTATGAACAAATAGAAAGGGGCGAGGCCGACATCACCATCTCGAACCTGATGAAGATAGCCCACAAATACGGCGTGTCGACCGAGGAGCTGATCTTCGCCGAGTCTCCGCACATGAAGAGCTACTACGTGACACGCAAGGGTCAGGGCATGAGCATCGAGCGTACAAAGGCGTATAAGTATCAGTCGCTGGTGGGCGGTTTCGTCGACCACAAAGCCGACGTCTTCATCGTCACCGTAGAGCCGAAGCCTGGCGTTCATACCATCTATAAGAACTCGCACCCCGGACAGGAGTTCAACCTTGTGCTCGAGGGCAAGATGGAGCTCTACATCGGCGGCAAGACTATCGTGCTGGACGAGGGCGACAGCATCTATTTCGACTCAACGAAGCCCCACGGGATGCTCGCCATCGGCGACAAGGCGGTGAAATTCCTGGCATTTACAGTAGAGTAAAAGATCCACCCCCTGCCCCTCCCTGTGAGGGAGGGGAGTAATTACCTTTTCATGAAACAAATAAAAAAAATGGAGAAAGAAGCAGTCAAGCAGACAGTATCTACTCCCCTCCCTCACAGGGAGGGGCAGGGGGTGGGTCTCTTGAGTAGATTTTTAAAGCAGACGACATTTACGTCAGTAGAGGATTACAACAAGAATCTGGAGTTCATCATCCCTGAGAACTTCAATTTCGCCTACGACGTGATGGACGTGTGGGCCGAGGAAAAACCCGACGGGCTGGCTATCCTGTGGACCAACGACATGGGCGAGGAGAGACGTACAACGTTTGCCGAACTGAAAGAGCAGACCGACCAGGCCGCCTCCTACCTGATGACGCTGGGCATCGGCAAGAACGACCCTGTCATGCTCATCCTGAAGCGCCACTATGAGTGGTGGGTCATCATGCTGGCCCTCTGTAAGATTGGCGCCATCGTCATCCCCGCTACTCACATGCTGACGAAGCACGACATCGTCTATCGCAACACGCGGGCATCGGTGAAAGCCATTATCTGTGCCGACGATGACTATATCACTGGACAAATCAGACTGGCCATGGCCGAGAGTCCCACCGTGAAACAATATATCATAGTCAGACCCACCCCCTTACCCCTCCCTGTGAGGGAGGGGAGCAATTACTCTCTGAACGAAGAGGTGGCTGGTCTATCTACTTCCCTCCCTCACAGGGAGGGGCAGGGGGAGGGTCTCTTCCACGACTGGCAGTCGGAGTGGCGTAACGCCCCCAAGTTCGTGCGGCCCGCCTTCGTCAACGAGAACGACGACACAATGCTGATGTACTTCACCTCGGGCACCAGCGGCGAGCCGAAAATGGTGGCACACGACTACCTCTACGCCATGGGACACCTGACGACGGGCGTCTTCTGGCACAACTTGCACGAGGGCTCACTGCACCTCACCGTGGCTGACACGGGTTGGGGCAAGGCCGTCTGGGGAAAGTTCTACGGCCAGTGGTTTGCCGGAGCAACCGTTTTCGTCTTCGACCATGAGAAGTTCAACGCTGACGCGCTGTTGCGCCAGATGGAGAAATACAAGGTGACGAGTTTCTGCGCACCGCCTACCATCTACCGCTTCATGATTCGGGAAGACTTGTCGAAATACGATCTCTCTTCATTACAATATTGCTGTACAGCCGGCGAAGCTTTGAACCCAGCCGTCTTCGACAAGCTCAAGGAGAAGCTCGGCCTCAACATCATGGAAGGCTTCGGCCAGACAGAAACGACCATGACGCTCGGCACATTCCCCTGGATGACACCGAAGCCCGGCTCGATGGGCATCCCCAACGCGCAGTACGACATCGACCTGGTACGCGCCGACGGCACCCCGTGCGAGGACGGCGAAAAGGGCGAGATTGTCATCCGCGTGGGCGACCGCAAGCCCATCGGCCTGTTCAAGTGCTACTACCGCGACGAAGAGAAGACGCGCGAAGCATGGCACGATGGCTACTATCACACCGGCGATATGGCCTGGCGCGACGAGGACGGCTACTACTGGTTTGAGGGCCGCATCGACGATGTCATCAAGTCGAGCGGCTACCGCATCGGCCCGTTTGAGGTTGAATCAGCCCTGATGACCCACCCAGCCGTTGTTGAATGCGCCATCACCGGCGTACCCGATGATATTCGCGGCATGGTGGTGAAAGCCACTGTCGTCCTCGGCAAGGAGTGGAAGGACAAGGCGGGCGACGACCTCGTCAAGGAACTGCAACAGCACGTGAAGAAGGAAACAGCGCCCTACAAGTACCCGCGCATCGTGGAATTCGTCGACGAACTGCCTAAGACCATCAGCGGCAAGATACGCCGCGTAGAGATACGCAAAAAGGACAGCCAGAAATAAGACTCGTAGCCACGCCGCGTGATGGATGCCTCTGAGTTTTTCGACATCTGCGCCGAGCTAATGGCCGAGGAGCCGTCGGCCGATGCCACGCGACGTCTGCACGAGATGCTCAAGCTCTGTTGTGCCGAAGGCTGCCGCCGTCAGGGCGGTGCCTTCGGCAATCTTTTTTCCCAAGTCGACTGGCTCTGCAAACAGCTTCACCTCTCCCCCACCCTCACCCGCGACCTGCAGGACGCCCGCCGACACACCAATGCCAGCGTGCCAATCAGTTCCCCCGACTGGCCCTACGACGTGAAGGCCGTGGCGCGCCTCGTCTCCGCCGTCTTCCAGACCGACATTCCCTCATCGCTGACGCCACTCCTGCCTCACGACGAGCGTCAGCACGAGCGTGGTCTGCGCATCAACAAGGACTATGTGCGTTGCATCGTCAACCACATCACGCCCGAATTCCTCTATGCCGACACCGCCGAAGGCCCTGTCGTCATTGACTATCGGAACACCGAGCAGGGACGCGATTTCGCCTATCTGCAGAAGGTGGTGCGACCAGGGATGCAGCTGAACCTTCTCGACAATAGCTTGCAAAGTAATTGCTCCCCTCCCTACAAGGGAGGGGCTGGGGGAGAGTCTTCAGGGGGAGAGTCTTCAGGGGGAGAGTCCAGAGGGGTAAGGGGTGAGCTCTGTATTGTCCCTGGAAATGTTGTCGTGGAGCCCGACTTCCTCATCGACATCTCCTCGTTGGCCGCCTGCTTTACCGACTACGGCCACCATCCGTTGCTCTATACCGTCAACCGACTCAAGGCAAAGCCGAATACGCAGGCCACGCTGTTGGGTAACTTTGCCGGCACAGCCCTCGACGATGTCATCAGCCAGGGCGACAAGGCCACACTGGCCGACTCGTTGCAACGATCGTTCCGTGAACAGGCCCTGTGTTTCTGTGCCTGCGAGGACTTCGATGCTGACTCCTTCCGTGAGCAGGCCGCAGAGCAGATGAAGAACATACGCGAGGCGGTGAAGGTGCTGGGAGTCAAACCACCCCGCCCTTCGGGCTCCCCTCCTATCTACCCCGCCCCGGCCTATCGGCCACCCCGCCCCTCAAGGGGTGGGGAATGGGAGGAGAGTGGTGGTGACGTCTTACCCTTGCTTGAGGCGTCGTTTATCTGTGAACGCTTAGGCTTACAAGGCCGCGTGGACTTGATGACTACACTTCCCACCTTTCACCTCTCGCCCCTCACCTCCCACCTCTCACCTCCCACCACCCTTCTCGTAGAGCAGAAGTCGGGCCGCAACAGGAAGATTGAGTACCAGAGCCACGACAGCCACGGCCTGCAGTCGGAAAGCCACTACGTACAGCTGTTGCTCTACTATGGTGTACTGCGCTATAACTTCGGCCTCAGTGACAAA
>JAILAA010000104.1 GCA_024681875.1 Prevotella sp. | reverse complement strand
TGAAGGCCTTCACGGCCCTGATGCGCCATATAGCCGAGAAGGACCCACGGCGCGAAGTGATCACAATGATACAGATTGAGAACGAGATAGGCATGCTGGAGTCAGCCCGCGACCAATCACAACTGGCAGAGAAAGCCTACGGCCAGCCCGTGCCACCAGTACTGCTAAAAGCCATGAACATCAAGCAACGAGGCACATGGGCCGAGGTGTTCGGCACCGACGAGCGGGCCGACGAGCAGTTTATGGCCTGGCACTACGCCACCTACGTCGAGCAGCTGGCCCGTGAGGCACGACGCATCCACGACATACCGCTATACGTCAATGCCGCCATGAACAGCCGCGGACGCAAGCCCGGCGAATACCCCTCGGCCGGTCCGCTGGCCCATCTGGCCGACATCTGGAAGACGGCAGCACCCGACATCGACCTGCTGGCACCCGACATCTACGACACGGGCTTCAAGTCGTGGGCAGCACAGTATGCCATGCCCCAGCGGCCACAAGACGGCGGGAAGATAAGGAACCGGCTCTTCATACCCGAGAGCCGCTGTTGCCGCAACAGTGGTGTGCGGGCGCTCTATGCTTTCGGCGAGCATCAGGCACTCGGCTTCTCGCCCTTTGCCATCGACCAGGCATCGCCCCAGGAGATGGAGTCGGTAGCCCAGGCGTATCACTTGTTGCGCCAAGTCAATTCTCTCACCTCTCACCACTCATCACTCACCACTTACGGCCTCCTTTTCGACCAGGACGATAAAGAGCGAATCATTGACGATGAAGGTGTTGTAATGACTTGCCGCCATTATTTTACACTTCCCTGGGATTTTCGTGCTACTGACGGTTCAACATGGCCGGAGGGTGGCGCCATGCTGATCCGACTGGGCAAGTACGACTATCTGCTGGTAGGCAGCGGCGTGGTGGTTGACTTCATGACACGTACAGAGAAGCAGCAGTCGCAGCAGAAGAAATTATGCGAAGACGGTTTCGCCGAAGCAGGCGCCACAACGGTCAATGGGCAATCTTCCGCTCTGCCAAAGGACGCTTGCTACCCGCTCGGCTCTGCCGCTTCGCTCGTCGAAGAACGGGACGCAAGAATGTTCAAAGGCTCTCGCCTCGGCCTGCTTTCCGTCGATGAAGTGACCATCGACCATCAAGGCCAGATGCAATACCTTCGCCGTCATAATGGCGACCAGAGCCATCAAGGCCGCCATGCCCGCATCAGCGTGGGCGACTGGAAAATCCTGCATATTCAGATCTACGAATACAAGTAAAGGAAGCTAATACACACAAATCATATAGTAATTATGAAGAAATTCTTTTTGGTGATAATTGTTCTGGCAACAGTAGCTACCGTCTATGCGCAGAAGAAGTTTGTTATTCCTCAAGAAAAGGATATGGGGGCTTATCTGATGGTTTATCACAAGGACTGCGACCACAGCCTGCACATGGCTATCAGCCACGATGGCTATGTATGGGCTGCACTTAACAACGATAACCCAGTCATTTGTGGCGACACCATCGCTGAACAACGCGGCATCCGCGACCCGCACATCTTTCGTGGCCCCGATGGAGGTTTCTATTTAGCCATGACCGACCTGCATATCTTCGGTTCGAAAGAAGCGGCAGAGCGTGAAGGGCACCACAATACGAAGATATACCGCAATACGGAGTGGGAACGTGACGGAGCAACCTATGGATGGGGCAACAACCGTGGGTTGGTGCTAATGAAGAGCTTCGACCTCATTCATTGGACTCGCACGAACCTCGACTTCTCGAAGTTGCCTCCACAGCCAGGACAGGATTGGTCGGAAGTAGGGTGTGTATGGGCTCCCGAGACCGTCTATGATGAGGAGAAGGGACAGCTGCTTGTCCATTTCACCATCCGTATTCGCAAGGAGCAAGGGGCCATCTATTGTGTCTATATGAACAACGACTTTACCCAGATGATTAGCCAGCCGCAGTTGCTTTTCGAGGCTCCACAGCGTAAATATACTGTCATCGACAGCGACATCATCAAGGTTGCCGACACCTATCACCTCTTCTTTGTCAGTCACGAGAAAGGAGCGACGCCCGTACATGCTACAAGCAAGTGTGTTACTGGTCCCTATGAGATAGATTCACTCTATAACGATAACGAGAAGGGAGGTCACGAGGCTCCAAACTGCTGGAAGCGTATCGGTGAGGATAAATATGTTCTGATGTTTGACAACTATTCTATGCGTCCACATAACTTTGGCTTTGTCGAGACCACCGACTTCCGTACCTTTACTCCCATCGGCCACTTTGACGAAGAGGGCTCTCCAATGCACCGCACGAACTTTTCCGAGCAGAAACATGGTGCAGTCATTTGGATTACCAGTGAGGAGGCAAGAAGACTGGAGAATTTCCGGTATTAACGTTAGTCTAAAGCTTGGGAGAGAAGCCGGCGCTGCTATGTGAGGTTCACGTCCAGAATTCCCTCTCACCGGTATCTTCCATTTCCCCCTGACATTTGGGGCAGGTTTTCCTGTCCCAAATCTTGATATTATCACTGCCACACTGTAAACAAAGACGTCCCACTTCGCTTCTGTATGAAGGGGCAACGTCTGCAATGATACCCCCCACGACGATATTCTGAATAGTTTTACAGTCAGGGCAGGACATGGCAGTAATTTGCTGACGGAACAAGCCTCGTCCATCATACACATCAGCTTCATATCCACAAGTCTTGCAGCGATATTTCAGTTTCCAAGCCATATTTTGAATGAAGTCTTATTTCGCCGTAGAACGTGGCCTCAGGATGCTCCTGTAATCAGTTTCATAACTCATTTCTCAATAGTTCGTTAAAAATTCAATATACGGCCTAACGGCTATGCCGCACAGCCAAAGAGTTCTTTGAAAATGTGATTAATTAAAGTTTGGTTCGGTCGGTATCGAGACACGTCAAAAATTCTTTTCGTCAGGAACGTGTTG
>JAILAA010000082.1 GCA_024681875.1 Prevotella sp. | reverse complement strand
GTAGCGATGGTCAGAGATCGAGTGAAATACAACCCCGACAACGTGTATGGAACGAGTAACGAGGTGAGCTTAGCTCCTCAAGTGTTAAATATATAGTTAAATATCTATCAATGTTTGGAATTTAGCATAGAATGCGGTTCTGAGATCATTTTTCTTATTCATAATTTCTGTATAACTCCGTATGAAACTCCTGTCAATCGAGAGAGTTGGCGTAATCCTGCGCCATAGTTTTTTGCAACTTTAACGGGAAAAGCGGAGAAAAATTGATGGAAAATGATTACCTTTGCAGCCGAAAAAGCGATTGATAGTGTAAATAGTCGCTAATGCTTAGACCCTAAATTCGCCATTATTAACATCATGAAGAAAAATGTGGGTATGCTTGTCCTGCTGTGCTTACTGGTGCAGGGCATCTGGGCGCAGAACGCCGTCATCACCGTATCAACGGCGGAAAAACTGACCAGCGCCATTACTGACGGTGCGAACATACAGCTGACAGCCAACATTCAGCTTAGTAGCTACCTTGACGTCGACGGCAAGAACGTGACCATCGACCTGAATGGCCACACACTCAGCCGCAACCTTACTGAGCACGACCATGCTGGCCACGTGATTTATGCGCACAACGGCAGCACGCTGACGCTGACGAGCAGCGTAGCCGGCGGCAGCATCGAGGGCGGCAAGGCTAACAACGGCGGTGCCGCCTACTCCCGTGGCTTCGAAGGCTGGGATGATGACGAGGAATAGTGCTATTCCTACTACTGGATCATAAATATATAAAGCAAAATGAAACAGACTAAATTATGGATGATGGCCGCCATCCTCGCACTTGGCGCGCTGCGGCCTGCCGCCATGCTTGCACAGTCGGGCGACTTGCAAGATGGTGTTGAGATTATCCACGAGTGTGACACGACCTGGCATTTCGGCTACAACGGCATCAACCTCTACAGCCGCCCCATGCACCGCATCGACATTGCCTATCCCTCTGTCGATGCCCACGGCAATGCCATCAGCCTGAGCGGTAGCATCGTCATTCCGGGCAATGTCTACGACGGCAGCAGCCCCGCCGACGGCGTGCTGCTCTACAACCGCTACACACAGATGACACCCGAGTGCTGCCCTTCGCGTGGCTTTGCCGAGGGTGAGTTTGTGTTCATGTGCAACCCGCTGAATCCGAATTGGATTATGGTGGAGAGCGACTTCTATGGCTTTGGCATCACCAGCGAGCACATCTCAGACCAGTACTACGTCTATGGCGATGCCAACGGACATGCCAGCATCGACTGCCTGATAGCTGCACGCAAAGTGATGGACGAGCGCGGCATCTCGCAGGGCAAGTACCTGTTCAACGCCGGTGTGTCGTCGGGCGGTTACGACTGTATAGCCACGCAGCGTGTGCGCGACATGTACCATAAGGACGACATCAGGTTCGACAAGACACTGGCCGCTGCCGCACCCTTCAATGTGAGTCAGGCATACCGTGTCTATATAGAGCAGAAAGACAATCCTAAGGAGGACTTCATCTTCGCCCTCATCGTGGTCAACGCCTTCAACCGTCAGGACAATCTCGGCTTCACGCCGCAGCAGATGTTCACCGAACCACTGGCCTCACACTTCGACGAGTGGTTCAACACGGGTCGTTACAACACTACGCAGCTACGCGACTCGCTGAAGAAGATTGGTATTACGACATTCGCCGATGCCATACAGCCGGCGTTCCTTGACACGTCGTCGGACGAGTTCAATACACTCAATACCGCCATCAAGGCGCACGACCTGCAGAACGACTGGATGCCCGACCCCGCCCAGAGCTACTACTACCAGCACTATGCCCACGACTGTGCCGTGCCGTCGAAGTCAGGACGCGAACTGCTCGACTTCCTTACCAGGAACAGCAAGCACAAAAAGAGCCTCGTGCCCGAACTGACCAACCTCACCACCTGCATGTATATTCTCTCCGACAGCCACACCATCAGCGGCATACAGTTCATGCTGCGTCTGGCCGCCACACTCACCGCCTACCCCGTGCTCTACTACGACGGCGAGCTGAACACCCACTACTACGACCTCGTCAAGGTGGGCACGCCTATGGGCATCATCAAGCTACTCGAGGAGAAAGGTATCGACGTGGCACAGGCCTTCAACTCGCTGACAGGCGGTGGCGAAGACAGCGGCGATGGCGGCGGTTTCGACTTCTTCAGCCTGATGACCACTCTGAGCAAATATGACGAGATGCTGAAGGAGCAGGGCACCAGCCTCACGGAAGTGATGCAGATAGCCGATGACAGCGGCCTCTCGCTGGCTGACATCATGGAAATCATCAACTACCTGAACAGCAAGACGGCAGACCAGGCCACAGGCGATGCCGCTGCTGCCCGCGCTGTGCGCCAAAGAGTCAACGAGCAGATGGTTGGCGACCATTACTACAACACGCTCATCGATTGGCTCAAAGAGAATAACGTGAACATGAATGAATTGCAAATCGGACTATAAAGATTGAAGATTATGAAACGTATACTACTGAGTTTGTCATTTATCATTTGTCATTTTTCATTTAGCGCAGCGCAGACCACTTTTAGCGTGATGACGCTCAACGTCGACGGCCTGCCTGGCAAGTTCCTGTTTTTCGATATCAACCCAGACGGTCCCCTCTCGGCTGGCAGCGAGCGCATCAGCCAGTATATCGCAGCAAAGGACTGCGACATCGTCTCCATGCAGGAGTGCTTCAACTACCGCTGGGAGATATGGTCGCGCCTCTTTGCCGGCTATGAGCACGACGAGTGGACAGGCGGCATCGACAGCGAGACACACCAGCTTGACTACTTCCACCTGCAGAACGAGCGCTTCCCCTGCGACGGCCTGAACAGCGCATGGAAGAAGGACGTGACATCAACTGCCTACGAGCGTGTGGCCCATGAGCAGAACTTTGGCAAGTTCAGCCATGAGTTCGACGACATCATCACCAAGGGCTTTCGCCGCCATGAGTTCACACTGGCCGACGGGACGCAGATAGTGGTCTACAATACCCACTTCGATGCCAGCTCTGAGCGCGACGAACTGTTAGGCAACGACGTGAAAGACCGCGAGGCACGTCTCGCCCAGTGGCAGCAACTGCGTGAACACGTGATGGCCCACCTCGACAGCCGCCCCGTCATCCTCACCGGCGACTTCAACAGCTATTACAACCGCGACGACATCGTGGCGGCTTTCCTACAGCCCATCGAGGCTACGGGCCGTGCCACCGTGGGCGATGTATGGATAGAGAAGTGCCGGGGCGGGGTATATCCCCAGCTTGGCGACGAGAGGGATGCCGACGAGGTGCTCGACAAAATTCTTTATGTCAACCCTGTCGGGGGCATGGCCGCGAATCCTGTCAGCGTGACCCTTGACGTTGCGGGCTATCAGTATGACAACCAGCCTATGGGCGACCACTACCCGCTTATTGCCACATTCACCGTCGATAAAGACAAGACGACCGGCATCGTTGAAACCGTCAATGGCAAATCGTCAAATAGTAAATCGTCAAATAGTAAATGGTTTGACCTTCAGGGCCGCCACATCACACCTCTCACCCCTGACCTCTCACCTCTAAAGAAAGGTCTCTATATTCAGAATGGACATAAATATATTGCCAAGTAAATGAATCAGACCATTGCTTTAATCGGTTTGCGCTATAAGTTCTAAACGATAGTCTAATTGAGTTAATAATGATTTATTTCACTTTTAAAACATAATCAAAACGATGAAAAAGCAATTTTTGACACTGGCTGCATCTGCAGCCCTCGCAGTGCTCACACTGGGCAGCTGCGCAACAATTAACAGCGGTGCTGCTCTCGCAGAAAAGGCTCCTATCGGACCTAAAGTGGGCGAAGCACAGAGCACCTATTTCCTCGGCCTCTGGTCGTCGAAGGGTGAGGAGAACAACATCCAAAAGGCTGCCGAGAACGGTGGCATTAAGAAAGTGACACAGGTGGAGTATGTTGACCAGGCCATTCTCATGGGTCTCTTCATCAAGCACACCACCCGCGTATATGGTGAGTAATGGACAACTACGGGCCTGCAAAGTAACGCAGGCTCACTCTCTCGAAACAATGACGGCGAATAATGCCATTCATACTTGAGCATACTGTGCGGCGGCTGCCGTCTGAAAAAACAAAGGCCGCCGCACATTTTTTGAACGAATATACAATTATCAGGAAAAAGGCGTCGCATCTTTTTGATTATTCATATAAATAAAGTACCTTTGTAGCGATTTTTTAGAATCGTGTCCATTAGATATTTGAAAGTAAACGAAATCATCACACACAAAAAAATGCCACAGGGACGGGTGAGTGACATCATACAGTATGATGTGAGGTCTACATTACCTCTTGCTAGCGCTATGATTTGGTGTTATCACTTATCGGCTTTCTTGTAGGCGGCAGGCTCAGAACGTTTCAGTTTCTGAAGGTCTTCAATAGCCTTTGGAGAATAGATTATCTTATACATCAGCCCACTCTTTGCAGAAATTCATCCAACGACTCATCAGGCAACATCTCAACACCTTCACCACGCTTGATTTGTTCTCTTGCCTCATCTACACGGGCAAAGAACTCCTCTTTAGTGAGAAGAGTCGGATCTGCTTCTTTTTCAGAAACGAGTTTGCGTAAATATTTGGCGACCCGTTTCAGCAGGTTTTCATCTTCGGCGATGATACTCATATTGCGAAGAATCTCCTGACACTAGGGACAGGCACTTGTCATAAGAAAGGGCTTTTCGCTCACTTATTGAACAAATTTCTCATGCTCGGCAGAAAAAAACTTTTTTTCTGCCGAGCATGAGAAATTTTCGTACCTTTGCAAACGGAAAAGAATAAAAGAGAATAAAGAAGAATAAAAGAAAATAAAGATGAATAAAGGGGTAGAGATTGGCAGCTTGTTTCAGCCGAAAGATTAGACCACGACGTGGTTTATATAGACTTTGAAGCGTTTTATATAGACCGTTTCGTGGTTTAGACTTTCTTCGAATCGTACCAACTTATTCTTAAAGGATTACAGGGAAGTTGAATTATCCTCGGGTCGTTTGTTTTATGTTCGTATCAGGACAAAGATAGCGAAAAGTTTCTGTTTCAGCGCTTTTTCCATGAAAAAAAACAAATGGTCGTATTATTATTTTAAAAAATTGGGCTATCTTTGCAAAGAAAACTAAAAGTAGGCAAGCATGAAACGATGTTTGATGGCCCTTGTGCTGGCCTTGCCGGCAGCAGGGACGATGGCTCAGGAATATAATGACACGTTGCGCACATCGCTGCGAGTGGGATATTCGAGCGGCAGTGAGAATGCGCTGGCCGGTGCCGTTGACAAGGTGACGGAGGAGCGTATGAACAAAGGTCTGATCACCTCGTCGCTCGACGTGCTGAGCGGCCAGTCGGCCGGTGTGCAGGTGATGACGGGCGGCAATCAGGAGGCGATGGTGTCAGCCGTCCGTGTGAGAGGCACCACGTCGCTCACGGGTGGCAACGACCCGCTGGTGATTATCGACGGCGTGACAGCCGACCTGGCCACCCTCTCCACCATCTATCCTGCCGACATCGAGAGCTTCACCATCCTGAAAGATGCCTCTGAGACGGCCCAGTATGGCAGCCGCGGTGCTGCGGGCGTCATAGAGGTGGCCACGAAGAAAGGACGCAGCCAGCAGTTTCATATCTCATACGACGGGACGGTGGGCTTCGAGAGCGTCTATAAGCGTGTGGAGATGCTGAACGCGAATCAGTTTCGCCAGGCAGCCCAGTCGCTGAGCCTGCCCTATATAGACATGGGTGCCGACACCGACTTTGGCAAGAGCATCGAGCGTAAGGGCTTCGTGCAGAATCACCACATTGCCTTCGGCGGCGGATCGGCCGCGGCCAACTACCGTGCCTCGGCAGGCATGATGGAGCACAACACCGTGATACGCACCAACAACTACCGCACCTATATTGCCAAGCTTGACATTGCGCAGAAAGCCTTCGACAACTTGATTGAGGTGGACCTCGGCATCTTCGGCTCGCTGCAGAAATACAACCACCTGCCCTTCCAGCAGAAGCTGCTCTACTCGGCACAGACCTTCAACCCCACGTTCCCCGACGGTGCCAACAGCGACGGCAGCTTTAACCAGGTGACCGAGGCCCTGTGGATCAACAACCCCAACTCGCTGCTGTGTATGAAGCAGGACGAGGACAACGCCCACTTCAACGTCCACCTGAATGCCGTGGCCCATCTGGCCAACAACCTGCAGCTGAGGGCCTTCGGATCGTACAGCTACAACACCGTCAGCAACAGCCACTATTACCCCACCTTCGTGTGGAGCCACGGCGAGGCGCGGCGCGGCAACGACAAGGCCGAAGAGCTGCTGGGCAATATCTCGCTCGACTATACCCTGCATTTCCCCATCTTCAACTCGCTGCCCACGACGCTCAACCTGATGGCATTGGCCGAGGCGGAGAGCCAGCAGGGGACGGGCTTCTACACTACCGTCACCAATTTCAACACCGATGCCTACGGCTATAGGGAGCTGACGGCTGGCGCAGCACGACCCTGGGACGGAACCGACTCGTACTACACTGACTCGCACATGGAGTCGTTTCTGCTGCACGCCCAATATACGCTGATGGACAAATATACGCTGACGATGAATGTGCGTGCCGACGGCTCGTCGAAGGTGGGCAAAAACCATCGCTGGGGCCTTTTCCCCTCGGTCAGCGGGGCATGGGTGATCTTTGATAGTGGTGAGAGGAGAGAGGTGAGAGGTGAGAGAGAGGCGTTTATCAACAAGGCCAAGATGCGTATCGGCTACGGTCTCTCGGGTAATCTCGGCGGCATCGACTCGTATAACTCCATGCAGCTGATTCAGCCCAACGGTCTGGTGCCCGTGGGAGGAACGCCCGCCACCACCCTCGGCATTATCCGCAACGCTAACCCCGACCTGAAATGGGAGGTGAAGAAGACGTTCAACGTAGGTCTCGACCTGCTGATGTGGGACAGGCGCATCGCCCTGACCTTCGACTACTACCGCTCGAAGACCACCGACATGCTCTACGTCTATGATGTGCCCGTGCCGCCCTTCACCTTCGACAAGCTGTTGGCCAATCTGGGCTCGATGAAGAACAGCGGTCTGGAGATAGGCTTCGGCATTACCCCCTTGCGTACGAAGGATATGGAGCTGACCGTGAACATGAACTGGAGCTTCGAGCGCAACAAGCTTCTCTCGCTCAACGGCGACTACAACGGCCAGTATCTGACGGCACCCGAGATGAAGGGCATCGCCTCGCTGTGGGGAGCCGGATTCCATGGTGCCAGCGACGTGGTGATGCAGATAGTGGGCCAACCCTTGGGCGTATTCTACCTGCCCCATTGCAACGGACTGAAGACGGTGGCCAACGGCATTCGCCAGTACGATGTCACTGAGGAGAAATACATCTGCGGACAGGCCACGCCCAAGGCCATGATGGGCTCGAACATCGCCTTCCGCTATCGCCAGTGGGACGTGACCATGCAGATGAACGGTGCCTTCGGCCATAAGATTTACAACGGCACGGCGCTGGCCTATATGAACATGCTCTCGATGCCCAACTACAATGTGATGGAGGGAGCACCTGAGCAGAATATCCACGACCAGACCATCAGCGACTACTGGCTGGAGAACGGCGACTACGTGAATATCGACTACGTGACCGTGGGCTGGACGGTGCCCGTCAGCTCGAAGTACATCCAGGGCCTGCGTCTCTCGGCTTCTGTCAACAATCTTGCCACCATCACCGGCTATAGCGGCCTCACGCCGATGATTAACTCCAGCGTCATCAGTTCGTCGCTCGGTGTCGACGACAAGCGCTCCATGCCTGTATACCGCAGCTACACCATGGGACTGAGCATACAATTCTAAGAAAAGATGAAAAATTGAAAAGGTAAAAGAATGAAGAATATGAATCATAAGCTACGAGAGGTACAAAGATTGATGGCGAAAAGTGTTTTACTTTTTCCCCTTTTTACTTTTTTACCTTTCATCATTTCCTGTAGCCTGGACGAGGATCCACGCGACCAGATTCCAGAAGAAGAAGCCTACACTGACGGCGCAGCCCTCTATCGTAACACCGTGGCCACGCTCTATTCCTACATAGGCGGCTCGGAAGACGGACAGGGCCTGCAGGGCACCTGTCGCGGCGTCTATGACCTGCAGACATTCGGCTCGGACGAGGCCATGCTGCCAACACGTGGTGGCGACTGGTATGACGGAGGCCTGTGGCAGGATATGTACCGTCACTCGTGGACGGCGGGACATGATCTGCCGAAGAATGCATGGCTCTATCTGTATAAGGTCATCACCCTGTGCAATAACTCGCTGAAACAGCTGGAGACGCACAAGGCGCTGCTGGAGGACAGCCAGTTTAAGGAATACACTGCTGAGGTGCGGGCCTTGCGTGCCATCTACTACTGGTATCTGCTCGACCTCTTCGGCGATGTACCCTTAGTGACCACAACCGACGTGTCGATGCAGGAAGTCAGGCAGTCAACCAGGAAAGAGGTGTTTGACTTTGCCGTCAGTGAGCTGGAAACGGTAAGGGAATACCTGGCGATTGCATTCAGCAACCATCAGGGCGACTACTACGGCAGGGTGACCTATCCTGTTGCCACCTTCGCACTGGCCAAGCTGATGCTCAACGCTGAGGTCTACAGCGGAACGCCGCAATGGGAGAAAGTCATCGACTATTGCGACGAATTTGAGAGTATGGGCTACCAATTGGAAAGCTACTATCCCAGCAATTTCTACGTGCGTAATGAGAACTCGATGGAAAACATCTGGATTATCCCCATCGACAAAGACCTCTACACCAGCCAGCAGCAGAATCTTTACCGCTCGTATCACTACCGACACGCCGCCGCCTATGGCTTTACCGGCGAAAACGGCACCTGTGCCACGAAGCGTGTGCTGGAGATTTTCAGATACGGTACTGACGAGGAAGACATCCGCTTCTTATACAATTACTGGGCTGACGAGGTGTTCGACCTCAACTTGAATCAAGTGTACGACCGTAAGGGAGACATTCTGAAATACTACCCGTGGGAGGTGGCGATAGACGTCAGCGGCAGCCCTTACGTGGAGACGGCTGGTGCGCGTATGAAGAAATATGAGGTGGACAAGAACGCCACGAAGGACGGTAAGCTGATGGACAACGACATTGTGCTCTTCCGCTTTGCCGACGTCCTGCTGATGCGGGCCGAGGCCAAGCTGCGGCTGGGTGGCCCTGACTATAAGAGGGCAGGGGATGGCACGACGGCGCAGCAGGACTTCGACAGAATTCGTGAGCGAGTGGATATGCCGCTGCGTCCGCTTACCTTGCAGAATCTGCTTGACGAGCGCCTTCTGGAGCTATGCTGGGAGGGATGGCGTAGGCAGGACCTCATTCGTTTCGGACAGTATGAGAGCGTGTTCGAGGGCAATGCCTATCTGTCCAAGATTGACGAGCGCGACGGCCATACACAGCTCTATCCCATTCCTGCCGACGTGATGGCACTGAACCACAACCTGATACAAAACCCCGGCTATTGATTGCTGACTGAGGCTTTTCAAGGATTACAGTACGATGACGCGTAGCGTATAAGGTGGTAGCGTAAGAGGCTTGTCGGTGGTAATGCGGACAGCCTTGGCATGCTGATCCTCTACATTGCCGCTCAATTGTTCACACTCCACCGTGGCAGGTAGGTCGAGTCCTTCGAGGTTGAGTTGTAAGGTGACGGGCAGTGCGTTGACCAACTTCAGGTAGAGCTTGCCCGTTGTCGTGTTGGCCACGAGACTGGCACCGACGCGGTGGCGCAGATTGTCGGCGGCTTCAGAAAAACTGGAAAGCTGTGTGCATATCCACTTGTCGCCACTGTTGACGGAGAAGAGACGCTGTACCTCGTAGG
>JAILAA010000056.1 GCA_024681875.1 Prevotella sp. | reverse complement strand
CGATATCCGGGTTTCTAAGTATTTCGGCGTTGATACTGGTGTGAGACGTTACTTGAATCCCATGACAGGCAAATGGGTTACCGATCCTATTGTTAGTCCATACATCAAGATCAACGGCAAACAGAAAATCGGATTCGATTTCGGCAGACTGCTTAAAGGTCTTATTTGGGGCAACGACGAGAATATGCTTCCCAGAGGCCCCGTAAGAATGGGACCTCCTCCTCCGAGAAGATGATGAATTGAAGAAGGAAACATGGTTCACCAGTTGGTGTGCGCGATTTGCGCTGTCACTACAGCCAAGAATATTGCCCTGAGTGGTGCAGTCTGTATAGTGACGATATTTACGGAACAAATCGTTGGCACTGATGCGTAACGTCAGTCTGTCTATGTTTCAGTTCGTAAGCCTATATTCATCAATTTATATTAGATAATGTATTTCTTCTATATTTGTACGACAACCAATAACTGCGTTTCAGGGCATCTGAAAGGAAGGAGCGGCCTATCAATTCTTTTGCCAATGGGAGTTCTGTGGCAAATGTATCAAGCTCTCGCTTAATCAGTCGTGGAGCCAGTCCTATACGACGGCCAAATTCCTCAAAGTCCCCCCTGCTGACGGTTTTTGTATCAGACATCTGCATGCCTTCTTTGAAAAGCCCTTTGTCGAGGGCAAAGATGCGAGGCATACCCAAATGGAGGCTTGTATTGATGAGATCATAGGCAGGAGCCAGATGATACTCTCCGTCACCTCGGTTAATGAGCGAGAAGTTCTTGAGGTGGGCATCATCATTGAGGGTGAGATAGTTGAACACCACTATGCGGAAGAATTTCAGTATCTCAACAGGAGCAGCATTTACATATTTGCGGATGATATCAGCACATTCCTCATAACTCAGGTTGCAGTATTTGTAATCACTACCTCCATTGACGTTTGTCAGACCCGCTAGCGATGCGAAATCTTCCTGTTGGTATTTCTGTCCGTCAGGTCCGACATCAAACCTGCGGCAGATGTATGCTGCCTCACCATCACGAAAGAAACATAGTCCATTAGCCGCTGTCTCAATATGATAGACTTGCGATGCCAACTGCATTGTCAGGTGCTCGTTGGCAGGACAGTACTTGCGTTCGAAAAGCGCATAGGATGAAGGAGCAGGCTTTAAGATATAGGTGCCACGTTCATCTTCTGCTGGTTTTACTAGCTGATGGCTTGAATTGACAACCAGGCTTGCCTTTGGCTGTACACCAGAAAGTGATATACGGCCTACGCTTCTCAGATAGGCCTCGCTATCAGCACTTTCATTGTTTGGACTGTCGAAATCCAGAATATGTGATACAGGCTGCCCATCGAACAATTGTTTCAAGGCCATTGGTGAGTAGGTGGAAAAGCCTTCCTGCAGCGTAGAAGGACATACATTGAGCGCTATCATATTCATACAGGTTTTACGGTTACGGCTCCAATGGTGTCATACTGTGCTGTGGCCATCATAATACCAAAGTCGTCTTTCTCATCAATATGCAGTAACGTCGACTGCACCTGCCTGTTAGCCCCTTCGGAAAGCATGTTAAAGAAATAAGGGAAGAGGTGGTCAGAACGATAAACCTTTTGTCTTACAGGCATTGCAAGACACACAGGATCGCCCTGATAGTCATCATGATAGGTGAATACATATTCTCTGTCGTCTGTCTCTTGCAGAAGTCCTGCTTCTGCATCGTGGACATACACCTTACATTCTCTCATATTCCAATTGCTTGATGTTGATATCTACTTGTAATCCCAACGTATCAAGAATGGTCAGCAGCGTAGATAACTGCGGATTTCCCTCACCACGTTCGATGGCAACCAATGTATTGACTGCCACACCTGCCAAATCGGCCAGCGTTTGCTGGTTTACTCCCAACTTTTTCCGGCGCTCCTTAATGGTACTACCTATTTCTTGCTGCGTCATAATCCCAATATATTGCGATTTCGCTGCAAAGATAAGAAAAAGATTCTATATTTCCAAGCAAAATCGCAATAAATTGGGAATATTTATCGTAAATATTGCTTATTCGAACTGGAAGTAGGTCAGATATTCTGCCGAGTTGTCCTGCCAGTCGTCGAAGGCTTGCAACAGGGTGTGGCCTTCGTAAATGCCATCGACTGTGAACTGGAAGACACTTTGGTTGGCAAACGGCTTGCCAGCATCCAGGCTGGCTTTCGTCAGAAGGAAATAGGTCTGGGAGTTCAGTTTCAGCATCAGATGGTGGTCAGTGCCGCCGTAATGGAGCGTGAGCGGAATGGCCGCTGGCTCGAAGCCCCAGTTGACATCGCCGTTGTCCTGCAGATTGTAGAAGCTATAGTCGACCAGAAAGTCCACATTGGGAGCGCCGGCCAGAGCCTCAGCCAAAGCCCGGTCTTCCACCACGTTCGAGAGCAGGCTCACAGGGTAGTCGTGGAAACAGACGGAGTGCATGGTCAGGTCAGTGACCGTCATCTGCACGCCCTCCACCTTGACGGCCTTGGTGTCGCTGCCGCCATCGTTATAGATAATGACATAGGTTCCCTTGTATTCGCCCGCTATGGCTTTGGCGTAGTCCTCCTTCTGCTTCGTCGTCATGCCGTGAAACACAGGGTCGCTGCTACAGGCTGCGAAGGTCAGGGCAGCCAGCAGCGCAAAGAAGAGTTTTCTCATCACAGTCTTTCTCATTTTGATTAACTACTATGTGTTAAACGCATTGCAACATCGTTTTATTGTGTACGTAGCCGCTCTTCCCTGTTTGGCGATTGTTTGTTTCAGTCTGTTGCTGTAGTACAGCAACATACGGAACAGAGAGTGCGGGCCATGTCGTTCAGGGAGAGGCATTGGCTGCGGCTGATGGTTGTGCGCTCGTTGTGGTGCTCCCACGGCGCGAGGATGAGCAGCTGCCCTCGGGCACAGGCCTCCATGCGCTGCCCGCCCGGCTTGGCCAGGTCAGTGAAGCCGTTCTCCTGCAGATAGACAAGGGGGAAGCCCTGCTCAAAGGCGGCACGCATCACGGCCTTCTCGCCCGGCGAGATGGAGGGCGATACCAGCACAGCGCCCCTTGCAGCGGCTTTCGTAAAGTAAGCCACACGCTCATGTATCTCAGCCTCCGTCAGTCGGCGGGAGCATTGCACCTGCAACAAGACCGGCCGCTGCAGGAGGAACCGGTTGCCGATGGCAGAGAACGACATGTTTCCAACGGTCAAGTCCCTCTGTACGCGGAAGAGGTCGGGGTGCTCCCGCTTCATCAGCAATCGGCGCGGGTTGTCACGCAGGTAGTCGTTCCAGCGCTTCAGCTGGCCTTTCTGCAGCAGGAGCTTGTCGTTGTAGCTCGGCTCAAAGAGCAGGCCGTGCTTGCGGTCTTCTTTCTTCTGTCCTGTTTGTTGCTGTAATACAGCAACAGACGGAACAGAGGGAACGAGGGCGCGGAAAGCCTTGTTACAGCCCTGCTTGAAGCCGAGCAGCACCTTGCCCAGCGGCTTGTCGATGCGCTCCTTCACAAAGAGGATGCCGTGGAAATGGTCGGGCATCAGCTGAAAGGCCAGCACCTCTATTTGCGGGTAGCGTAGGGCTATTTCATGCCAGCACTGCTCCACGCAACGCCCCAGCTCTGTGGGCTCGGTGCGCGGAAGGTCTGGGGAGCCTGGCTGCCCGTCGCTCCTGCCTACGACCTGCCCTAACAAAGGGCGGCGGTCCTCAGTCACCATCGTAATCATATACATCTGCCGTTCCTGATAGTCGTGCCCCACCATACGGCGATGCATCGAAGGGACCTTCTCGCCGGCAAAGGCTTTCTGCTTCTCGTAGGTTTCTTGGTCCATACAATGTCTTCTTATTTTATTGAGAAACGCGATACTCCCCTCTTTTATTGTCAGAACAGGCTGGATAGTCGTCTCCGCCTACTCATTCTTGATGCTGTTGACGGGATTCTCGTTGGCGTTCTTCCAGCTCTGGTAAGTTACCGTCAGCATCGTGATCAGGGCGATGAGCAGGAAAGACACTACGAACAGTAAGGGCGATATGGCGGTGCGGACGGCGAAGCCTTCGAGCCAGTGTTGCCCCAGCAGATAGCCGATGGGAGCCGCCACCACGAAGCACCCTAACAAGATGTAGAGGTATCGCTTCCAGAACATCATCAGGATTTCCTTCGTAGAGCTGCCGAACACCTTGCGGATGCCAATCTCCTTGCGGCGGTACTCACTCTCGAACATTGTCAAGCCAAACACCCCGATGATACTGATGAGGATGGCAAGCAGCGAGAACAACAGAATCTGCTGGGTGAAGAGCCTTTCCTGACGGTACGATTCCTCCAGCACATCGTCCACGTAGCGCAGGTCGCTGATGTCGGGCTTGCTTTCGTGTTCGTATTTCAGCACCACGTCCAGCACTTTCTCTTTGGCCTCGCGCTTGTCCACGCCCTTGGCCACACGCACTAAGAGGTGGTTGCGCCAAAAATCTCCCTTAAAGTAACCGTCACGGCTGGGCACCACGAAGGCGATGGGCTGCTGGCTGTCGTCCACACGCAAGGTGGTGTACTTGATGTCCTCGCAGAAGCCGACGACGGGCATGTCTTCGTCGTTGATGGGCTTATCGACGTCGAGCCAGGGATATTTCTTCTTGGCCGACTCACTGAAGATATACACGTCGCCGTCGGTCTGGCGGAAATTGCGGCCCTCCACGATGTCGATGCCCATCACGCTGAGGAAACGCCAGTCGACGAAGACACAGGTAAACGTCATGTGCTTGTCGCCTTCGCCCCTGCCCCACGTCTGATAGCGGTCGCTACTGCCCAAGACGCTCTGGGCCAGGCTGGCTCCCTCTATGCCGGGAATCTTGCGCAGGTCGGCATCGATGGCATCGGCATGATTGCGCGTGTCGGGAGCCGTCGGCACCACCATCACTTCGTCCTTGTCGAAGCCATAGTCGGTGTGGAAGATGAGGTAGCTCTGCAGGTACATGATGCCCACACCGATGACCAGCATGAACGACACGACGAATTGCAGGCAGATCAGCGAGGTGCGCAGGATGCGACCCTTGGGGGACAGACCAAACGAGCCTTTCAGCACCAAGGCTGGTGGGAAGGACGTGACGTAGTACGACGGATAGGCCCCGGCCAACAGTCCCACCACGATACTGATAAGCAGGGTGACGCCTACCAGCCACAGGTTATCCTGCAACAGGATGCTGCCCTGCACCAGCTTCTGCAAGCCTAAGTCGTGAGCCACATACACCATCGCCATCGCCCCCAAGAATGCCAGCAGACTGATGATGACGGCCTCGGCCAGTAGACTGCCGCGCAGACTCGCCGTCGATGCGCCCAACACCTTCTGCGTGTTGATACTGCGGATGCGCAGCGGTGTCTCAGCCAGGGTGAAGTTCATGAAGTTGACGGCGGCAATTACTACTATCAGCAGCGAGAAGCAAATGAGCAGATAGACGGAACTCCTGCTGACCGTCTTGATGTTGGGCGAATCCTTGCTGAGATCTTTCGCGAAATGGGTATCGGCAATAGGCGTCAACACCACTTGCAGGGCTTCCTCCTCTTGCTTAGTCTTCATGTTGAAGTCATTCTTGAACACCTCGATGGCCTTCTGGCGCATGGCGGTAATGACGTTCGGCAGGTTGGCTGTATCGTCTACACGGATATAAGCCTGATAGTTCCAGTTATTGTAGCTGCCTTCGTTTTCATTAGTGCCTCTGAAACTGACGCCGTGCAGGAAGTTGTTTTCCGGATAGTCTTCTATCACGGCACACACATTGAAAATCCAGTCATCCACCCATTTGTATTTCAAGGTTTTGCCCACCGCATGGACAGTGCCAAAGATGCGCATGGCTTCTGAACGCGGCAGCACGATATTGGGCAAATGGTTCAAGCCCTTCAAGTCACCACAAATGACGGTTGGCTTGAATACGCTCATATAGTCGTGAATGCCATACACCAGATTCAGCGAATACTCCTGATCGTCCACCAAGAACTGGTCGATTCTTGTCCAGCCCTCTTCGATG
>JAILAA010000011.1 GCA_024681875.1 Prevotella sp. | reverse complement strand
AGCTCTTTACATACTTTTCACCGCCGTTTTTGCGGCTCATTTCAACAATTTTATCATGGTCGAGTGATTTTATCAGCTGACCATACACCGGCTGTCCGAAAAAATGTGTACTTTTGCCCATGGTTACGTTTGATTCTGTTTCGCGACTACAAAGGTAACCAAAAAGGGCTGACACTGAATCCGGTATCAGCCCTAATTATATCCTAATGTGAAAAGTTTAGCGGACAGTAATAGTATATTATAGTAATATTGCCCTGAAATCTGGGGCTTAATGTTAATTTGTTAATTTGTTAATTGTTAATTTGAACAAGAAGAAAGAATAATCAATAACTATCAGATTATGAAACAATTAGTAAAGAAAACCAAAGAAACGGCCACCATCTATGATGATGAAAGCATCGAGTTTTCGCCACAGGGGAAAGGCGAGCCAGTGTATGAAAATTTGTTAAAATTTGGAAATTCATCGATAAAATTGACCACCGGACGCCAACAAAAGAACTATGTGGCCAAGCTGAAATGTGCCGCCGACTGCGCCGACCCCATCGAGGACATGCACGAACAGCTGGACAGACTGTCGGCCAAGCTCTTTCCGAGTATGCCCGCCACAATAAGTTGGACATAAAATGGGTGTAGTGTAAAAAAGAACGGACGCCTGCTGTGATAGCAAGCGCCCGTTTTTTTATATAGATGAAATTCACAAGTTCACAAGTTCACAGTTAACGTTAAGGCCCCAATTTCGGCACTTTTTTTGATATTTTAAGATTTTTTGCCCCCCTTCGCCCCTTTGGGGCGTTTATTTTGCCCCCCCTCGCCCCTTTGGGCGTTTTTATTATTTTCTCCCTTCCTCCCCCCTCTTCTTATATGTGTTAGAAAGAGCGTGCAGAGGGCGTGTGGTATCTTCAGCCGAACACTTTCTTGAAGAACTGTCTGATGCGCGAAGGCGCTATGGCGCGGTTGTCGTCGTCGCTGAGCAGCGAGGCCACGATGATGCAGATGTTGTCGTCGCCGGGCACGTCAAGGGCCATCTGCTGCAGCTTCTCGGCACAGAGGTCGATGTCGCCTTGGCTGTCGGCCATGACTTTTTCAATCATTTCGTTGGTGCAGTAGCCGCAGAGGCCGTCGGAGCAGAGCAGGATGAAGTCGCCGGCCTTAACGTCGGCCACGGTGATGTCGGCCATGCCTGCCGTGTCGAAGTCGCCTAATCCGCGGGTGATGACGTTGTTGTCGGGGTGGGTGAAGGCTTCTTCTTCGGTAATTTCTCCGCGGTCGACAAGCTCCTGCACGTAGGAGTGGTCTTTGGTGAGCGGCTGTAGGCCTTTGTCGTTGTACAGGTAGCAACGGCTGTCGCCGCACCAGGCGGTATAGGCTTTGCCTTCTTTGAGCCAGCAGAGCACGATGGTGGTGCCCATGCCGACGGTGTTGGGGTCGTCGACCATGCGCCGGGCGACGGCCGTATCGGCGTCTTTAACGGACTTGGCCAGCAGTGAGCGTGTCTTGCTGTCGTCAGCAGCGGCTTCGTCGGCGGCCTGCGGTGTAAAGGTGGTGCTGATGCTGTTGATGGCTATGGCTGCGGCCACCTCGCCGGCATTGGCGCCGCCCATACCGTCGGCTACGACGAGCAGGGCGCCTTGCTTGTTGAGCGGTACGTAGCCGCCCGTGCGCCTCATTTGCCATTCGGGGTTTGACAGGTCGGCACAGAATGTGTAGGCGTCTTCGTTATTGTCGCGGTTGCGTCCTACGTCGGTTGTTGCGGTGATGTTGATTTTCATGGCTGCTGTTCCTCTGTTGTCGTTAAATTCGTAGAACAGGTTTAGTGGGTGTTGCAGGGGTGGGGGTGGTCACTTTCTTCTTTGTCATCGTTACGTTCTTCTTTCCCTGTTCCACCTGTGGCGAATAGTCTACCTCGAAGGTATAGTCGGCAGGCGGACATCCTTCCTCGGTGACGCGGACGATGATGTTGTTGCGGCCTCTTTTCAGATTGAACACTTTGCACTTATAGCGTGTGTCGGTTACTTTCTCCATCTCGAATGTTAGGTTGTCGGTGGCCAGCGAGGGGATGAAGGGGTAGACTTCTTCGCCTGGCAGGCGCTCTGCAACGACATTGACGACGAAAGAGAGGGTGGAGCCCGATAGACTGACTTCCTGCTCGTTGACGTCGACGGCGAAGTATTTGGAGTGCCATGCCTTGCCGCTGGCTGCCGTCATGGGGGTGCGCAGTCCCTGATAGACGATGTATGCGGGGTAGCTGACGACCATGGCTTCGTCGCCAACGTTTTGCGGGCATACCAGCTTGCAGTCGTACTGCACGTAGCTGCCGTCGGAGTTGTTTTTCGCCACCTTTGTCCTCTTGTCGATGTTGCAGCCTGATTGCGGGTCAATCTCGATGCTGGTTTCTTCGGCATTGATATAGGCGGGCATGTTAAGGCGGATGGTGGTGTTGAAGTGCTTATGGCGGAAGCCGATGTCCTCGTTGTCGTTGATTCTGAAGGTGAAGTGGTCGTCGGCATTGACGCGCAACAGGCCTAACTTGTCGTTCATGGTTACTAAGGCGGTGTTGCCTTTCAGCTTCTCCACTGTGTCGAGTTGTGGCGGCAGTATCTCGGTGTTGCCCATGTGGAGGCCAAACTTGCCGGTAGTCAGGTCTTTGACTTCTTTCAGGACGGTGGGGCCATCGCTATGTGTAGGATTGCTTTTCTGGAATGAACGCTCCTCGTTTCCGATTTTCATGTTGATGGGCTTGAGGGTAAGTGCGTCGAAGTTGATACTGAAGCGTGCTTTCCCGCATTTGCCCGTCAGCATCTTTGTGTTGTCGTCAACCTGCTTGAGTGCTTCGTCGATGTCGCTGTCGATGTGTGCCTGATTCTTGATGTTGGTGTCTGAAGAGGGCAGCACGGGGCTCAGCTCGGCTGTGGCGGCATCAAAGAAGTAGAGCTTGGCCTTGTAGATGATGATGCTGACGCCGTCGTCGCTGACCGTCGAGATGAACTCTATGTCGTTAAGTGCCATTGGCTTGTTGGCCCATTTCAGGGGCACTGCCTCCAGATTGGTGTCAATAATCATGTGCATGGGGTCTTTCATCTTGCGCATATTGGCGTAAGTGAAGCATGAGGCATAGCCGTGGGAGAAGGGATAGGCCCGATAGTAGGGCTTGGGGTCTATGCCGCCTTCGTAGTCCATGTAATAGAAATACCTTCCGTCGTGGACTAACAGGAACCCGTCGTGGAAGTAGGGGTAGCCCCAACCCAGCTGTACGTGGTCTTCAATGGCCGTCTTTTGGCCTTCTATGTTATAGATAGCAGTGATATCGGCCGTCTCAGGCGTAGTGCTTACGGCATATCCGTCGCTGAAGGGGAAGATGTCGTCGCTGACTTTTGCCAGGCATTTGCCGTTCATGTTCCAGATGTGGTGGTTGAAGCCTTGCTGTGCCAGGATGACATTGTTCTCTGGCGACACCTCGATAGCGTCATATTCAGGCGGTACGAGCCATTGCGCCACCTGGGCGTTGGCATGGCTTACAGAGAGTAGCACTGAAAGGATGCAAGCAAAATGTTTCATGGTGTTTTTCTTTTATTACATAACTTAGGCAAGCATCATTGGAAGGTGGGCAGAACATCGTCAATGTATTCAACGAGTTCGTCCTTACCAGCCAGCGCGGCCCATCCGCGAGCTACGATGAGCAGCTCCTTGCCTTCCTTGAAGTCTTGCTGGAAGAGGTTGTTGGGCATGACCCAGTAGCAGGCCAGACGGTAGGCCGACTCGGCGTTGATGTCGGCATAGGCTGAATCGCCGATGTTTTTGATCATGTTGAAGTAGCGCATGGCATCGTTGCTCTTCTCCCTGTCTTTTGGCAGGTACTGGCTATCCATCTCAATGCCTAAGAGACGTTTTCTGGCTACAGAGGCGGAGTCGGACTGCTCGCTATACCATCCGTAGGTACGGGCCATCTCGTAGATGGCAGGCACATAAGGAGTGGCGGTGTTACTGAGGCTGTCCATGATGGCCAGGCCGGCCTGCAGCGAGTCGGCATCCTCTATCTCCAACAGGTTCAACGCTTCAGCATATACTTCCTCGGCAGGACGCGAGGGTGCTTCCTCTGTGACGATCTGTACCTCTGGTGAGCGCAGGAAGAAGGTGAGGGCGACACCGACGAGCAGTGCGGCGAGAACGCTGAGGCCAATGATAAGCCCGGTTTTCTTGGGCTTCAGTGGATACTGGTGTGCAGCAGCTGCGCTGCTCACATATTCTGCCGTGGGACGTTTCTCCGGGTCTGGGTCGAGGCAGGCTGTGATGAGACGTTGCATGTCGGCAGGCATATCGGCAGGCATCTCGGGCATGATGGTGGGGTTCTCAACCTGTGCCCAGCCTCCCTCTTCACCAAAAGGAACTTTGCCGGTAAGCATTTCATAGAACATGGCGCCAAGGGCCCAAACGTCGCCTGCAGGACTGGGCTCGGCATTCTCCTGGTAACGCTCGGGCGACATATAAGCCATGGTGCCGCTGCGCTCTTCGTCTTCGAAAGTGTCGCGATCGCTGCCGCCAGACTTTGCACTGATACCGAAGTCGGTGATGGAGTAGTTTAGACTGTCGTCGATGAGCACGTTGCCGGGTTTGATGTCCTGATGGATGATGGGGGGCTCCAGTGCGTGCAGGTAAGCCAGGCCGCCTGCCACATCGGCGACGAACTTCCACTTGGACTCGTCGTCCTCCAGCTTGCCAATATGCCTTTCGGCAGACCCTTTCTTACAATAGGGGAGCACGAGATAGGGAACTTCGTGGAAAATGGAGAAGTGTGTAGGATGAATCAGGTTGGTGTGGTGGCAATTGAATACAATCATGTACTCTTCGCGGAAACGCTGTTCGCCTTCAATGTCGAGGGCGTTCTGAGGTCGGTACACCTTAATGGCCACAATAAGGCCAAGTGATTCTATCTGCTCGTCGCTAAGACCCTTGAGGTCGCCGATGCCAGTAGGGTCGTTGACCGTATTCAGGTCTAAGGCGAGCCACACGTCGGCAGTACCACCGCTGGTGCTGAGTGGTCGGATGAGTTTGTAGTGGCCGTCGAAGGCCTTGCCGCTGGCAATGTATTGTTCTAAATTTAACATTTATTGGAAATATTATTGATGATTCAATGTTAATGTTCAATCTACTTCAACTTCAGCTTGTCACCAGGATGCACTTTCTCAGACACGTCCATCCGGTTCATCTTGGCCAGATTGGTTAACTTGATGCCGAACTGCTGTGAAATGCCGTAGAGAGAGTCGCCCTCACGCACAGTGTAGAAGTCTTTGGGACCGGTATACTTTTTCTTCTTCTTGTCGAGGAAGACGATGTCACCCTCGTGCAGCTCTTCTTCAACAACAACCTCGTTGAATTCCAGCAACTGGTCCTTGGGGATGTCATACTGCATGGAGATGTTGGACAGCGTGGTGCCAGGATAGAGAATGGTGCAGGCAACATCGTTGATGTCGACGACATAGCGTGTGACGGCCTCTTTCACGGTCTGCTCCTCTTCTGACTGCTCGTCTTCGTCCATCTGGCAGTCGGCACCGAAGGTGGGTGACGCTGAACCGGCGGTCTGCGTGATAACGACGGTCTTTCCCGGGCGCAGCTTCACGCCGCCGTTGACGGCGTAGATCTTGTAGGTGTCAATGAAGCCGATGAGGGCTACGGCGTAGTTCTTTGCAGTGGCATAGCCGCATTTCTGCAGGCCGATAGCCCAGCCGCGGTAGTCGTAGATGCTCTTTGAGAACAGTGAGCGATAGCGAGGAGCCAGCAGCACCTTCGAGTGGTCTTCAAACGAGTCGGCAGCCGAGGCATAGACGCGGAACGAACTCTTCTGCGGCTCATCGTCCCAGGCTTTGTAGACACCGCCGCTCCAGCCGCCGAGTGCCTTTACGCCGAAGTGGTTGTTGGAGTTGCGTGTCAGGCCGCTCTTGCCGGCACCGCTCTCCAAGATGCCCTGTGCCAGTGTGATAGTGGCCGGGATGCCGTGCTTGCGCTCCTGATCGAGGGCAATGCCCTTGTATTTCTCAATATAAGCAAGGATGTCGCTGGCAGACTGGGCTCTCAACATAGTCGTACATGCCAGCAGCACTGCTGTCAGCAAGCAGGAATATCGTTTACTATTTGTCATTCTATTTCTCCTGTAATCTGGAAAGTTTGTCGTTAAGGTGCAAATGCTATCTTGCATGTCCTGATGCCGATGGTAAACCGTCTGGTCCCATTCCCATTAGCTCCAATTCGTATACGGTGTAGGATTTTGGTACATTAGGATGAGTAACTTCGAAAAACCATTCGCCTAAAGACTCTCCTGTCTCCGTAAGACCTTCAAAAATATAATTCATCAGATCACCAAGGTAGTCGCCAAGCCCTTTATGTTCATCGTTACAACACATCACAATGATGTCAATAATAGCTACAACCAGGCCAATAATTGCGGCAACAATCATAGCAGATCCACCCACTATTCCAGCAGCCACGAGTGCTCCAGCAACCACTTCAATGCCAACCATTATTAGAAGGGCACCCAAGAAACTCCTGAAGCTTTTCCAGAATTCCTTTTCGCACTGAGCAGATTCAGAATCATCACATGTTATCCACTTAAAAAGATTGATAATCATTGGCACAATTGCAAATACAATGCCTATTGCATTGGATTTTACAAAAGATTTGGTTTTAGCTAAACCTGCTGCAGCATTAGGATTTTTCTTTATGGCTGTTACAAATCCCTTTCCTTTAGCCTTAACCTTCTGGATAATGCTTTGTAGTTGTTTATTATTAAGAAGTCTGCCCAAACCATCACTAAGCAATGATTTCGCTTTCTCAACAAATACTCCTATCTTAGGAACTAAAACCCTTAGTCGGTCAATTAATACACCAACTAATTTCGAAGGTCTTGTCTTTCGTAATACGTCTAATAAAGAGCGAATGTCTGCGCCAATACTGTTCCACTGCTGCTCAGCCATCTCTTTAAACTTATCCCAAATACCCTTTTCCTCATACGTTTCAGGGGCTATGGAAGCAGCGACAGGCGGTGGACTCGAAACAGGCTTAATGGTGGCACATGCCGTCATGGGACACACAACAGAAGGGTTGGCGTAATAGTTATATTGCTTTGAGTTGACTGTCAGGTCTACCTTTGGCTTGCTTCTTCGCATCGTACTCTTTTCTCTCTGTATGACGCATTGATTGGTAATGTTTGTTATCTCCCTCTGGGTTCTTTCATCCATTCTGCCATTTGCGGGTTGACAGTATTTTTTCTGAAACTCTTTAACGACGTCACGGGTGTTACGGCCATAAATGCCGTCGGTTGCGAGCTTCAGCCATGGTTCACTCCTCTCTTCACGAATGATGTTAAGGCGACTCTGATACTGTCTGATGAAATCATTCTGCATCAGACGATGTCCCTCATTATAGAAATATTCTTCCATTAGTCAGAATTGTAAATGTTTTTCTATTGTCAAGGCAAGGGCAGACCCAGTTGCGAGAACAAGCCTCCGCTGTTCCAGTCGATGATGTCGAAGGCCAGCGGCTTTAAGGTCTTTTCAATGCACTTGTTGGAGAAATCCCAAAAATGAGCAGATAGAGACTTGCCCGTGATGCCCAGCACCACAAGGTCGACCACGGCATAGACGATGCCGGCAATGATGCCTGGCACTCCGCCTATGGCTCCTAATGCTGCTGAGGCCATAATACCGCACATGCATGAACCCACGGCATCCATGAAGTCTCGCTTAGCTTGATCCTTATTAATGGGGTCGGCATTAGCATAGATAGAATAGTCGATGGCCAGTCCTGTTGCTTGGAGCACATAGCCCGCAACACCGGCATGCTTTAGTATGCCGAGAATCTTTGATCCCTTTGAAGCGCTTGATGCTGTTTTAGCTACTTCGCCTTTCCCCACCTTCTTGCCCAATTCAGCAATATCTTTCTGTAAGTTGGCGGAATTGGGGCGTGTACGAGGCTTTATATTCGACCTGTCAACTTGTTTCCAGATGGGGCTGTCATCTGGCGGTGTGAATTCGCGCATGGATTTCATCAGTTTGTCCATGCGTGCCTGAGTAGCCTTGGCGGCAGCCTCGCGCTGAGCCAACGCCTGAGCAGCTTTGGCCTTGGCAGTATCTGCATTCACTTTTTTGGTATGCTTAGCATATTCTTCCATAGCCTTGGTGCTCGCCTCGATGATGGATGCCATATCGCTGCCGATGGAGATAAACTCATCTTTGTGCTGAAGAACGAAGATTTCGTCAGCGTCCATGCCCTGCCTGAGATAACCTTTACCTTCCATCTCATCAAGGAGCTTCTTCTCAATGTTGTTGGTGCCGTAGCTGATGTCCTGCACATAGTTGAATAGCATCCGCTCTGTCTGCCAGTCATAGAAACCAGTCGGCGACAGACCGTGTGCTTTCTGGAATTCACGTAGGGCATCGCGCAGCTCAGAGCCGCAGCTACTGCCTGGTACTAGCTGTGGCCATAGGGGGGTCAGCCTGTTGAGCCTAATCCTGTTCAGCTGGTTGACGATGAACAGTGTGGTGGGATGATTGGGCTGGTCGAGGAAATCGTTCATTAATTGTTATCCTCCTCGAGGTCTTTGAGGGTGATGATGATGGGCATGGCGATGCAAGAGCGGTTGCGGATGCGCTGCTCTAACATACGGTCGAGGGCAATGTCCTCTGCATGGTCATAGTTTTTGTGGTCTTTGAACTCAATCATGATGTAGAGTCCGCGCTGCAACTGGCTGCCTCCAGCGGCTCCTTCGATTCTCATGTCCACTATGATGCGGCGGAACTCCTCCCTGCCGAACTCGTTTATCAGCTCCTTGCGCAGGAAGGCATCGATGTCCATACGGGTATATAGGCGGTCGTTGGTCAGCGAGTAGTAGCGCAACTGTTCATAGCGCTCGTCGGCTGTGGCCTTGTCGGTGCCACCCATGGCTGAGACAAGCACCTGGGCTTCCTGCTCCAGTGCAGGCATGCCTTTACATTCCATTTTCTCTCCGGACCGCGGTGCGTTGCCAATGCGTCCCATGGTGGTGATGTAGGTCACTTTCGTCGAGGATGTGGACTGCATTTGATTCATTGTCTTCATCACAAAGGTGCCGCTGTCATACTTAAACGTATCGTTCTGCATGCCTACGCTCTTGCCTACGCGGTTGATGGTTTCGCGCAGGTTTTTAAGCACTTCGCCGTCCTTGATTCCATTATATTCGATGAAAGCATAATAGTCGTCAATGAAGCGGTTGTAGAGGTTGCGCACGTCGCGGTAAAGGTCGCCGTTATTGTAGCAGCGGGCATCGAAATCGCGTATTAGAATCTCTTCGCCGTTCATATTGAAACCTTGGTTATGGGCAGTAGTGCTGGTCTCGAGGATGCGCAGGAAGAATGCCCCCTCTTGGCTTTCGAGCTTTGCCACGGGTTGTGCCTGAGTAAGCATGAGCGAGTTGATGTCAATGTTGGTAACAGGCAGCACGTTGAGTTCCACCATCACGTCGTCGGGCACCACATAGCCTTCGGGAAAGTCAAGGCGCAGCCAGATGGTGGAGGGGTCGAACAGGTCGAGCACCTCGCTTTCTAACCACTGTTGGAATACTTTCGGGAATTGTCGAGGTTTGAAGAGGTCGCGGTCAACTTTGGTGTCGGTGATGTAGAGCAGGCAACCGTCGGTGATGTTGAGCAAGCAGTCCTTCCAGTTGTCTATGAGCGAGAAAAACTCTGCCGACGACTGTTGCGCGTCGAAGGGCTCGGCCATCTCAATGTTCTCCATGGAGTGCATGGATGAGAACTCCAGTTCATGATTAGTGTTGGCAACGGTGATATGTTCCGGCTGTATGCCTTCAGTACCACGTATGAGTATCGACAGCCCCTTCATTGAGTTTACTTCGGCATTCGTCCTGATGCCCATCCATAACTGGTTGGGGTTGTTCTTGTCAAGCTCGATATCCATGGCATTCTCGCCCAGACTCATGGTACGGTAATTGAGCTGGAAAATGCCTTTGTGCGGTAGCATAGCCGTGTTGAACAGAGGTATATAGTTCAGTGTCACCTTGCCATCAGGACCCTTGTAAGAGAACTCAGTGCCTCCATTTACAGTGGTCATTCCGCTCTCGGCCTTTGCCTGTAGCTGCAGCAGGCACACCGCCGGGGTGGCCTCAACCTTCTGACGGGGAATGAAGTCTGTGCAGAAGCGTTCTACTATGCGCTCTACGGCACTATCAGTATATTCTTGTACTTTCAAAGACTCGCTGACCAGGGCCACGAGCATCATTTTGGTCACAGAGTCCATCTGATTGAAGTCGATGGGCTGTGATGATAATTGCCCTAATGCATGAACGGCTTCGTTTACTCTTTTCTGTAATTCTACGTCCATTATGCTTAATGCTCAATGCTTAAAATAATTACCTGTATGCTTTCTTTACTACGGGTTCTACATAGAAGGTGACAATCTTGCGGTAGGGACGGCGAGTGCCTACGCCATCGTCGAGCATACCATCGACAACGACGTTCAGCTCATACTTCGACGGTATCTTCTTGCGGTGGGCTCCTTTCTCGTAGGCTGCCTCCATGACGATGTTCACGGTGACGTTTTTCAGCATCGGCTCATAGGTGGCCAGACTGTCGCGAATACTGTCTTCACACTCCTTCTTTGTAATGTCATTTTGCAGCATCCCCATGCCAAAACCTCCTCTGACACCTTGGCTTGCATTGAATTCACGCTGGTTTACATTGCTGTATTCATGGTTCCAGTATTCAAAACCGAAATCGGGGTCGCCGTCAAAGCTGCCTCGTGGTGTGAACACTATTAACTCCACCAAGTTGTCGAGCATGGCTAGTCGATGGGGCAGGTCACGATGCAGAATGAGTGACCCCTCTTCGTAGGTGATAGGTGTGCTGATGAAACTCATATGTTCTTACCCTCCCATCTGCGTCTTGAATCCACAGGCGGTGGCGTAGGTTTCACTGGTTCTGGGGGTGGTACGGGCTTTGGCTCTTCGCGTTTCAGCTGTCCGAACTTTTCCAACTTCTGGCTGATGGAGTAGCAGAGACTCATACCCTGCTTGATGCGGGTGTAGGCTGTGCGAAAACTGTAGGGCAGCGTAGAGTATCTGCGGAACTGCTCAGCATCCTCTAGGTCTACAAGCTCGTCGAGTTCGCAGCCTATTGCAAATGCCGACACTACTTTCTGCACGCAGGCTTGAAATTGCTGTGGCGTCATGGTGCTCTGTCCTGTGGATACATTAATGAGCTGCTCGCGCACAGCTGGCCAGAAGATGCCCAAAGCGGTGGTTGCCGCTGTTGCCGACTGCTCATGTGCCGTTTCGTCAATGGCTTGCAGCATCTGTACGAATTGTTGGAACAGTTGCATGAACTTGCCATGGGCGGCCAGTGTGAGACAAGGCGGCACGAAGTTGACATTGTCCTCACGCCATCCGTCCTCGTAGATGATACGTGCGATAGGTATGCCGTAGCCAGGCAGACCGTTCTTCGGATTGACCAGTGAGAAGGAGTAATCTGGTTCCTGATAGCCTTCGTTGGTGTCGCTCCACTCGTCAGGATCTACATTGATGCAGAGCAGCAGCTCCGGATCCTCGGCGTCTTTCGGTATTTGAACGCGCCCATCGAAGGTGTTGGTGAACTTGGTGTCGAAATGTACGTCAATGAGCAGCCCGCCACGGGTGATGGCTGTACACGATAGGGCTTCTACATCGACAAAACCCTTGGTGATGCTTAGTTGCAGTTCGAAGGGCTTTATGGTGGGAATAAGGCCGAAACGCCCGTTGGCTGCCAGTGTCATGGCCTGACTGATGTACTCGGAAGTACAATCGTCCGACGCCTTGAGTACTTCGTCGGTAAGGCGCATGCCTTTTTTCCAGCTGATTCTTTTTGGCATAGTATTGTTATATGTTAGTATTATAGTTCAAATAGTTGAAGAATACATCGTCGTTGAGTCGTAATGGCGGCTCGTCGTGTTGGATGTCGAAGGTTAGTTCTTCCTCAATACTGAGGAACCAGTCCTTCACAAATTGTCTTAGCATCTCTACTTCGTCGATGAGTTTCAAGAAATCTTCGTTGCACTCCGCGTCCGACCAGTAGTGTATCTCATAATTGCATATCGTCTCGCTGTAGGTGCTGCCTACGTAGCCGTTGCCAAGTTCCATGTCGACATAGTTCTCGTATCGTGGCTCCTCGTCGGTAAAGTTGCGTGTCTCGTTTTTCCGTCTGATACTCAGTCCCTCTTCCATGAATACCTTTCGCAGCATGAGTGTAATAAGGGTACTGTTGCCACGGATGCGTTTACAGTTGGGCAGAAAGGGAATGAGTTGGCGTATGAATCGGTTTTGCTGTTGTTCGTCAGTGAGGGCGTCACCGATGATTTGCTGCATCACAATGTTTTCCGATGCCAACGGCTCTAGTTTTTCGCGCACATCGGCACGAAGCTTCAGCAACAGCACATCAATAGGAGCAAAGAAGAGATAGGCATTGCGTATTTCCTCCTCCTGTTGCTCTAATTGTTCGTCGAAATGCTCTTTCTCCTCATAGGCCGGTAAGTTGTCGAAACGGTCGATGGGGTGGAACATATATTCCGGCAAGGCGTTATAGATGCTGTTACGCCCCACTTTCACCTCCAGTATATCGTCCTTCTCCTCGGTCTCGATGATGTCGTTGTAGGTATTGCGTTTGTGCAATCCTTGCAATTCCACCCGCAGTGTACCAAGCGGATAGTATTTCAACAGAAGTTCGATATTGATATCGTTGGGAAGGCTAGAAGGCATCGGCGGATAGTTCTATGTAGTTGACACCCTTGTCTGATGACACCATTAGCACGTCGAAAGGCGGGATGCCTATCTGTTGCAGTGTGAGTTGCTGATAGGGGAAACGGTCATCGATGTTCTCGAAGAAATGTTTATGGATGAGTGTGCGATAGCTGAGTTGGCGCAGCTCATTGTCCTGCTTGATATAGTCGTCAAGCTGTGATTCGGGAATCATCACCTGGAACTCCTTCTCGGGACGGTCGGAGACGATGACATCGATGAACTTGTTGTTCACCATGTTGATTTCCACCCATCCTGCGTTAAGCATCTCTTTCAGTTTTGCCAGCACTTCACCGACAGTCATTTTGGCCGATAGTCCCTTGCACTCTATAACATTCTCCCAGCGCTCGTGGGCCGGACAATTACTCTTCCAGGCACCGATGCGATAGATACTGGTGGTGCAGGTCATACCCTCGTAGCGTAGCATCTTGCCCTCTAAGGTCTTGAATGGTGGGCCGGCCTGCAACTTCTTTTTCTCTGTGATGGGCTTTAGGGGCTTTACCAACTGGATGAGGGGCTTTTCGACTTCCTGAACTTCCTGAGGCTTTTGGGCCTCTTGGGTGTTCTGGGGCTCATTGACCTCATCCTTGTGGATGATTTTCATAGCTTCCTGCACCTGTAGGGCACCCACGATGCTGGCGCTGATAGGCGTGGTGGCGATGCGGCCATGCTCGGTCTGTGTGCGCACTACGTCGGCACAACCTGTGCGCAGCATGATGTTGTTGAACTCATCGCGAGACAGGCCACATTCGTAGCAGCTAATACCGGGACTGTAAACCTTGACGGCACCCGTCAGGTTTTCGATGCTGCCGTCAATCCAGCTCTTTCCGGCACGCATGGCCATGCGGTTGAGCAGATAGCGGGCAAGACGGCTGTCGAGGCAGCCGATGATGACATCGACGGAGCGATACAGACCAAAGCCTACTTCGGAGAAGAGATTACCCACAATAGGTGTCACCTCAATCTGTGGATTGATTTCCCTTGCGCGCTTTGCCACTATGTCAGCTTTGAAGGCGTGACTGTAGGCATCCTCTTCGCGAAAGAGGATAGAGCGTGTGAGGTTGGAAATCTCTATACGGTCGAAGTCGGCCACATAGATGTGTCCCACGCCGAAGAGGGCCAGATTCTTTACTACCTCATTGCCTAGCGCACCAGCACCGGCCACAAGTACGCGTGCATTCTTCACGCGCTCTTTCTTGAACCATGAGAGCAGTGTGAACACACCCTCGCCCCATTCGTATTTTTCTTTTTCCATGATTTTTAGTAAATGTACAGAGCCTCTGTACACTCTGTACAAAGCCTATGTACAAGAGCACAGAGGCTTTGTATTTTTGTGTACATCATGCTAGCTGTCTAAGACTCAACATATTCGAAAATGGTGTCGCCAATCTTGAACGTGTCGCCATTCGACAGCACGGTGGGCTTGTTGGCGGGCAGCTCTGAACGCATGTTGTAGAGCACACCAGGCACGAGGGCCTTTAGCATAGGAAGTGTCTTGGCTTGGTCGATGAAGAGCTGTACGTGCTCCTTTGCCACCTTGTTGCTCTTCTCCCAGTTCATCTGTACTTCGCAATCGCCGGTAGCACCGATGGTTACCTTGTTGCCGCCACCGGTGGCGTTCATCCACTTGTGGATAGGTATCTTCTGACCGGCCTTTACGCCATTCTTGATGAGCAGGAAGTAGCGCTCAGCCAGCATACGCACGGTAACGAGCGAAGCACCCAGGCCACCGCCGAAGATGATGAAGTTAAGCAGGTTGGGCATCCATTCAATATTGCCTATGGAGCCGAACATAAGCACAAGGAAGCCGATAGCAGCAGCGATGAGACCGCCCAGTAAGGCACTCTTCATGGGGATGGACGACTTGATTGTGAGGCTCAAGGGCACACAGACAGCGAAGAGAATGTAGGCGGGTAGTGAACAATACCAATAGGGTGTGCCTGTGGCTGATACTAGCAAGCAGAAAATGATGCCGCCCACGGCCATAGCTGCCATGCCGATGATGCCCGAGAGCAGTGACATGCCCACAATTTTCAGGTAGATCATAGCGTCTTTCTTACGGTATTCATCGAAGTAGCGGAAGACAAGCGAGAGGAAGAATCCCAACAAGAGGCCAATGGTAAGTAGGGCTGACACTTTAACTGCACATTCGCCAACCATGTTTTCATTGCTGATAAAGGCTTTGGCAATGCCTTCGCCCAGCCCTTGGAATAAACCGCGTCCTGTCAGCTCGAAGACAATCCAGCTCACCAGTGCGGCGAGGATGCCGGCCAGTGTCTGGTAGGTGTCGCGTAGGGAAGCCTTTGAGAACATCTCCTTCCATGCTACGTGGTCCTGTATGCCGTCCTTACAGTTCTGTCCGTACTCCACGCACTTATAGCCGTTCTGCTGCCAGCAGGCCACGTGCATGATATGCTTACATTTCATCACCACCATCTGGCCAGGCTCGATGTCCTGACGACAGTAGGTACAGATGCGGCGTGAGACGTTGGCCTCCGGCTCGTACTTCTTATAATACTTCATGCCGAAACGCTTAGACTTGATGGAGGGCACCAGTACCTTCATAATGAGGAAGAAGATAGCAAACGTGAGCAGGGCGATGAGCAGTGCCACCAGCACCTTCGTGATAGTGTCACCTGTAGACTCGGACTTTACGGGCCATGGTGTTTCCGCTGAGCCAATGGAGTAATCTACTTCTCCGACATTTCCGCCTTTCCATTCAGCGGTATATTTGACGAGGCCATTGTAGACCTTTCCTTTCGTAGCGCGATAGGAGAAGGCAAAATCATACATGGCATCCTTCACAACCTGCTGGAAATTGCTCAGCACGCTGGCCAGATTGTCGCTGGGCATATACATACCCTGACGGTCTTCGATGGGACCATTGTCATCGCGCGGCGTGGTGACGGCGTCGAGGGTCAGCTCTACGTTCTCGTCCACGCCTTCGCCAGTATAATAGAGGGCATATACCTTCGGCACCAGATGTGCGGTGTTGGTCTGATAGTCAGCTACCTCAATGAAGGAGATTACTTCGTCGGCAGGGCGCTTGTTGCCTTCAGTGAACACGAAGAGAAGATTCTTGTCCTTTGCAGCAATGGCTCGACGGGCGATAGCGGCATTGCGCTCATAGCCAGCAGCGGTGCGCACTGAATCCTCGAATTCCGCCTTGTCACTGGAAAATTCAACCAATTTGGAGTAGAGTGCACCATAGAAGAACTTGTTCTCGGAATGTTTCTTGAACTCTTGCTCAAAATCCTGGAAGTTTTTCTTCGTCACCATCTGGGTGGTGGTTACCTCGTCGCCGAAGAATGACAGGAAAACGCAGCTATCGGGTGCACTCTGCACCAGTTGACCCACGGCGTCGAAAATCTGTCCCTTGCCTTCCTCAGGAATACTTAGGTCGACGAGCACAGAGAAGGTGAAACCGGCAGGGATACGCTGACCTGTACTGACGGAGCTGTACATGCAGCGGTCTGGCGCAATGATGTTGTCATCCTCTTTGATGACGAGGTAGTCGTTCAGGTTGGCCGTGGTGACATCGTCGCACGACTTGCCGTTGCTGTTCAGAACCTTGAGGAACAGTGTGATACTGTCCTTGCCTTCCGCATATTCGTATTTCTTGTCGCAGAACTCTATCTTCTTAACGTCCTGCGCATTCACCTGTGCTAAGCTTGCCAGCAGGGCACATCCTAAAATTATTTTCTTCATTATTGTCTGACTTGTTTGATCCATGTTTTTAAGATTTCCATTCTCTGTTCACCGTAGAATTCGTTTTCAACGACTAAATCGCCATTGACCACGGGAATCGTGGTAAGCAGGCTGTCGCTGGGTGTGTAGACCAACACGAAATGGATGCGGTCGAGATAGTCCTGTACGGCGCGGCGCACGGTAGGTATGCTGCAGTGTGGGGCAGCCACAAAACAGCCGATGAGGCTGAGGTTGTTTTCTTTCTCGTTGTTCGAGATTTTCTCTGCCACATACTCTGTCTTCTGCCCATGCTGTGAGGCAAAGCCGTGAAGCATTGCCAAAACGTCGTCGCCCTCAGTGGCTAGGTCCATGCAGATGTCTACGATAACGTTCTTGTTGATTTGCACGTCATGACAGCTGTCATCACGGTTTTCTGCCTTCTCCAGTGTATTGAAGTACTCGTCTGCACTCAGCTCTTTCTGCTCGGCACCCACGGGGCGCTGTGCGGCATTCTTAAGACTCTCCTGTGCCCATTGGTACCATTCGATGAGAGAGTACATCTTTTTCAGCTCGCTCTTAGAGTTGATGTTCTGGTCGCGGCGATAGGTGAAGACTCCCACATCCTGCATCGGCGTGAGGATGTCGACGACGAGGGCAGTGAGGAAGAGCGGGTGCTGTGGATGTTTCAGCTGATCCTGCACCGATGTGTCGCTGTTGCTGAAGAACACACCCAAGCCAGGATGCGAGTGCACCCAGCAGGTGAGGTCGTACTGTAGGTTGGTCTCGCGGCGCAGACGACGCAGTTCCTCTAATACCTTCAGCTTGATTTTGCCGCCGAAGTTCAGGGCATATTCCTCGAATACAGCATCGTCGCCAGGCATCACTATCTGTTCTAGCGAGACGTAGTATTCGTTGCTCTCCGTATCGTGTACCCAGCGGCCTAAGACCATGCAGCCGTCCTCCTTTGGACTCTCGGGGTTGCGCAGGTCTTCTGCGTACATGTTATAAATGTCTATGATGCACTGATTCTTGATATACATGCGGCGGACGGCACTCTCATAAGTGAAATCGACAGCGTCCACCTTCAAGTAATTGGGGTTGTCGATGACGTCCTCAAGACTCTGCTTTTTCAGGATGGTAGCCGTCTTGCGGCGTACTACGATATTGCCGTCGGCAGATACCTGCTGGCTATTGCTACCAGGAGCACGATAGCCTGGCTTGGGAGTGCGAGGTCCCGCCGTCGATGGTCTGTAAGTGTTAACCTTCTTTTTTCCTTTGCTCTTGCTGACAATGGCAATGATGATAATGAGCAAGAGCAGACCACCGGCGATGGCACCGATAAGTGGCCATGGCAGTTCCTTCCCGGTATCTTCTTTCTCTTCCATTGTACTGGTCAGTCGGGTAAGGTTCTTCTCCAGCAAGTTTAATTTGCCGTCAAGCACTTCTTCCATCTGCTGGCGGGCATTCACGATGTCCTGTGACTCCAGCTCGGTGTAGTCCTTGAGGATGTCCTGCATGAAGATGTCCTTCTTGTCCCTTGCCTCTTGCAGCTGTAACTGCAATCCCTCAGCATACTCATTCAGCTGGTTTTTTTGCACGTACTCGGCCTTGTCCTTACAATTCAGCAAGTTGCCAATATGATTCTCTATCTCGTCGTTCAGCGTCTGTAGCTTTGAATCTGCGAGGAAGGGATCAGCCTGCAGCTTCTGCTGGAAGGCTTCCATCACAGTAGGCTTTGGCGGCTCTTGCACTTGCTTTCTTGGCCTTGCAGCGTCTGCCCACGGCTGTAATGCCGGAATAACGAGCAGCACCGCGAACAGTGCTAATGCTTGAATCTTTCTCATAAGTGTAATGATTGTGTTTTTATTTGTTGCTATCGGGGGTTCCAGGCTTGCGCCAACGCTTGTACTTAGCGGGGATGACATCGTTCATAGACTGATGTTGTGGCTTCACGGTGATGTCGAGGCCAGAGCTTTGTGGCGACAGCCCTGCGGCAGCTCTCACTTCGCTTGCCTTCCTTAGTGGGCGCTTGCCGGGTGTGCCGGGTGTGCCAGGAGCGGCAGAAGTGGCTGGTGCGGCTGTGCCAGAAGTGGCTGCAGGGTTTGCTGGGGCACTGGCTGCAGCTGGGGCACTGGTTGCTGCAGGAGCACCTGCACTTGCCTGGCCACCCATTGCTGCTGTACCGCCTCCTTTCATCATGGAGGCCAGCTTCTCCTTGGCGGCGTTGCTCTCAGCTGTCATTTTCTTGTTCGCCTCTTTCTTCACCATCTGGTTCATCTCTTTGCCCAACGGGTTGTTCTCCATGCCGGGGATGTTCACCTGACTAAGTGCCTGCTGCTGCGCTTTGTTGATGTTGTCCATCATCATGCGCTGCATCTTGTTGTTCTTGATGGTCTGGAAGATTTGCTTGCCAAACATAAGCAACATGCCGGCACCGGCGATGCCACCGATGAGCCACATCATGCCTTTCTTGTCCTCGTCGGCTTTCTTCTCTTGGGCAGCCTGAATGGAATCCTGCTTGGCCTGTTGTGCAGCTGCCTCTTCCTTGGCGGCTTGCTGTGCCGCAGCGGCAGCAGCCTGTTGTTCGGCAGCAGCGCCTTCTTCCAACTCTGCTTTCTTCCTGTCGTAGGCTGCCAGCACATCATTGATGTCTTGTAGCACTTCCATGTCGGCTATTTTGCTACGCAATTCACGCAGGTGGTTGGCCTGGAAAGTGAGGTCCTCGGGGAAGGGGAGTTTCGTGACGCCGGCAAGTTGATTCTTCACGTTGGCGATAGTAATCATTGCATCGTCGGTTGGCGTCAGTCCTTCGTCGGTCAGTTCTTCGCTGACGATAATGTCATCAGCATTGGCTGCTCTGTCTCCGCCACCTCGACTGGCTCTGGCACCACCGCCACTTCCGCCTCCGCCTTTCACCTTTGTCGAGAATTCAAGGTTTCCACACTGGCTGAAAACTTTGTAGTGACGTTTTTTCTCATAGTGAGTCAGGTAGACGGGGATGGACATCTGTGCTTCGCTGCCAGCAGTGAAAGTCAGCTGTGGGTTGTCGCCTAAGAGATAGAACCCGTCGTCAGATGGGGTGTAACTGACGCCAGCAGGAATCATAAATGCCGAAGGTGTCATCCCTTCAAACTTCGTTTCGTTGTATGAACCGGTACGGTCGAAGATAGCCACGGCTACCTCGTCCAACTTGCGGTATTTTCGCTGGTTAGCCGACCCCAGCTTCTTCTGTACATTGGTGAAGAGCACGGTGGTCTTCTCACCATTCTGATTGATAGAGTAGGTGAGGATGATTCGGTCGCCATCTGAAGAATAAAGCGTGTCGATGACATCTTTAGCCTGAATAGAGCTTGTCCAGAATAGTGCTCCGGATATGATGGCCAGCCGTGTGAGCATTCTGTTCCTCATAGGCCTTGAATGCGATTGTATCGTTCAATAATCTTATTCTTATAATCACCCCCGTTGCTCCAAGCAGATGCGTGCTTTTCACAATTAGGGTCAACGCAGCAATTATACAGACCGTTTACTTGTCCCATGACGCTGGCCTTGGTGGCTGCACGGTCGTTACTGGTGTAAATCTTTTTGTAGAGGTCGTCCAGCTTGTGATATATCTGCTGTAAAGACAGACTGCAGTATCCGCATTGGTGTTTGGGACGATCTTGGTTGGGGCGGTGTGTGCGACAAATACCTTCTTGTTTGCTCAAGTCAATCTTGGTGATGTCCTCCTTGATGGCATTGAAGCGCTGATAGCCGCCGTCATTTGCACTCCACCCGTGTGCACTGATGGCTGCGTCAATCTTTGCTGTCAGCTCGTCCATACGCTTCTGGTAGGGCTCCTTCTGTCCCTCCACGCCTGGACGGTGTTTCTTGTTGGTGCAGAATACGGCGTTGTCCACGTCCTTCTTCAGCTTCTTGTACTCGTCAAGCAGTCCGAGGTATTCGGCACTGGGCTTCAGCTCTACAGTAATGTCGAGTTCGATGACCTGTTTGCGCAGCAACAGCAGCTTTTCCTTGCCCAAAATCTTTTGTACGATACCCTCTTTCGGTTTGCTTAGGTAGATTGGCAGCGTCACAGCCATCTCTTTGTCGGCTGGTGCGTTAAAGGCTGCCAGTTGGTACTTGTTAGAAGGCTCGATGAACACATCCTGCCCTGTTTCCAGATTGTAGGGGTCGATAACGCGTTTACCCTTTGTTCCGCCGAATAGTTTGTCGTATTGGAATGAGGGCTTGAGCTTCTTAACTTCTTTTTCTTTATAAGGCTGGTGGAAGAGGGCGAGTATCTTCTGCTCGTCCAGGTTTTCTATCTCAATGAGCACCTGTCCGAATTCGTCATCGCTGTCAGGATTCATCAGTGTGACGAAGATGTTGCAGTATGACAGGTTGACGGTCTCCTTGGTATTGTCGTTGCTCAGTGTTATTTTCTTTTGCTCGTCGGCCCGTCCAAAGAGGACAGCAAGACAGAGCAGTGCCATCAATACTATCTTTTTCATAATTCTGTAATTTTTTCGTTATTCCGTCACAACGTTTTTCCGTTATAACGTCCTTTCGTCAGATGCTCAGTGAGATTTTCTTTTTCGGTTCGGCACCCTCTGCGGGAGCAGCAGGAGCAGGCTTCGGCGCAGGCTCTTCGGGCATTTCCTGTGTGAACTTTACCCATCCGTTGGGTTCGCCTTCCTCGCGCACCCACTCAGCTACGGTCTGATCCTCAGGATAGGGGTAAGTATTCTGTGCGTGATACATCTGGTACTTCAGATAGCGCTCGACACGTAGCACTAAGTCCTTGATACTGGCCAGCACGCCCATTTCTTTTATGGTGAGGCATACATGGCCCTTGAATGAACCGCTGTAACGGATATTGGGATGCCACACGTCGCTGATGAAAGTAAATACCGGGTTGCCGTCGGCTGATGGATAGTTGTTAGGCAGCACTACGCTCATCTTATGCAGATATCCGAAGACTGGCTTGCGTGGCGGTTCTGTTTCCTCGACGCCAACAATACTCTTGCAGCGGTACCATATCTCGAATTCAGTGGGCAGTCCTACGGCGTTCTTGCGGCGGATGATATACGACAATGATGGTTTCAGCGGATTGGGGCCTTCCTGTTTGCGCTTGCTGCACAGTGCGTCCAGCTCCTTCCACTCCTGGAACAGGCGTGCGTCGCGCCCTTTCAGTTCTTTCAGGTTAAAGTTGTTTATTGCGGGATTCATTTTGTAAAATTCTTAATTTTTATTGGCCGAAGGCCATACCTCTTAATTCAAAAATCATAATTCTAAATTAGAATGCTATCCTGCGATGGGAACGCTGATGAGGTGCAGATGGTCCATTGGCGCAATTTCATAGTCGATGAGGGCCATCTCACGACCTTCCTCGTCCTCGAACTCCAGAATGACAGGCTCCTCGTCATCTTCCATCAGTTTGCCTAAGAGGTACTGGATGGGGTTACCGCCATTGTCCATTTTCGGCAGTTCGAATACCTGTACGATGCTGTTAATCTGGTCACGGATGGTTTTGTTGGGATCCGTCACTTTTACCTCAATCTCGTCATACGACGTACCGTCGATGGTAAGCATGACGATAAACTCTTCCTGATAAAATTCCTGATCTGTCATAATTCTTATAATTTTAGTTGTTTTTTACTAGTCTAATAAGGTTTCATATACACAGCATACCCATGCTATAGTATTCACAATTTTCCTGCAAAGGTAAACTAAAATATTATATTATGCAACTTTTCCGCAGATTATTTCATTTCTCTACAATAGTTCCAACGGAGGCCTGTGGTCTGAGGGGCGCTCTTTCTTTTGCTCGTTTTGTTTGAATTCGAGCATTCCGTCTTTGTTCTTAGTGATGTTGCCGCTGTCAGCTTTGGGGGCTTCTTCTTCCTCCTCTTCTTTCTTTTCTTCTTCCTTCTCTTCTTCCTTCTCTTCTTCCTCGTCGTCATCATCGTCATCATCATCGTCATCGAGGCTAGTGGGCGCCTCCCTGATGACATTACCATTCTCGTCCACCTCATCGAAGACTACCATTTGGGTCTCTTCGTCAATGCGTCCCTTGAAATGGTGTTCTGGTTCCTCTACGTATGGATTTTTGTCGAACACGAAGAGGCCCGTCTCCTCGTCCATGCGCATCTTGTACTTCGGGTCGTCGGGACTCCAGCCCTCGTAGGGGTCTGGAGCGGCCGGTGTCTCAGGTATCGTCGGCGTTGGCGGTTTCGGGGGGTCATTCAGGCTGGTGGGGGCCACGCTGATAACATTGCCCTTGTCGTCAACCTCATCAAAGACGATGAATCCGTCTTCGTCCATGCGTCCCTTGAACTTGCGTTTGGCTTGCTCGTCCTGATGATAGGGGTTCACGGGCGTGTCGAACATTCCCGTTTCCTCATCGTACTCTACTTTGTAGCGTGGTCCATCGGGGCTCCACCCTTCATAGCGGTCGGTTGGCTTTTCTTCTTTTTGTCCAAACTTTTCCGATCCCACTTTGACACCATCCTGATAATAATCTGCGCCATCCTCGGTCAAGAGAGCGAAAGCTGGCTTTGGCTTTTTCGGTTCATTAGGATCGGGTGTCCTCGTTATTTTCCCGGTATCCGGATCCCATGTTGTATTTCCCATGTTTTTTTTGTTTTATGATTAGTATTCTTATTTAATTTCTGATTAGTCCCACTCCCATTCCGACTCGTCCTCTTTGTAGAAGTTGTCGCTGCGCCAGTACTCGTTGCCATTACGGAAGACGAGCATCTCGTAGCATTCTTGAGGCAGTGGGGCAGGTTGCTCAAGCGGGCCGCCCTGAAGTGCCAGCTCATAGCGGTTGGCACGGCTGTCGAGACGCATCACGATAGTGGGTTTCTCGTCAGGGGCGACGCTTTGGAACTGATCCATCAGCTGGTACAGAGAATCGAAGTTGAGCCAATAGTATGCCTGCAAGTTGCTCCTGCCCTCCATCCACTCTATGGTCATGCGGCGCGGCAGCCCCGCCTTGTGGTACTGCAGCATCTTCAGGTCGCCGCGCTGTTGGTAAGTGCCGTCGTAGCGCTGCACCTCAATGCGTTTTATCGTCATGTCGTCGTAGTAGAGGTCTTCCTCGTCATAACGTTGCCAATCCTCGCCGTTCCAGTACTCCTCAAGGGGAAGGTAACGGTAGCGGAACTGACGCATCAGCCGTTCATAGTAGTCTGGCTGCGGCAGCCCCACCTGCTGAAGGTTGGCCATGACGGCCTCGTCCTGTACCAGACAGGCGGAACAGTATTGTTCGGGTGTGAGCGGACTAATCGCCTCGGCAAGCTGCCTCGCGTCCATAGGCTCGGCCTGATACCAGCCGATGAGTTTCGACTTCAGCGTGCCGCGCAACCACAATGCCACGTGCCCATAGGGAGCCATCCCTACCACAATGAAGCGGTAAAGGGGCACGTCTTCCAAGGCTTTCTTGCCCAGTAGCTTCTCAAGGCGTGCCGTGTCAAGCTCCTGGTCAAGCGTGTAGGCACGTCCCTCCGTGATGGCCATCCACTGCAACTGTAGGCGGGCGGGAGCGGCATACGTCTTCTTCTGCACGATGACGGGCGCCGTGGCCTCACCCCATTCGCTCTCCTGATAGTTGCCGCGCTTGATAATCAGTTGCTCGGGATTGTCGCCGCTCGTGATGAACAACTTCTTGAATGTCATCACAGGATAGAGGCGTGGCATACAGTCCGATGTCTGGTATTTAAATGTCATGCTTGTTCCTTTTCTTCTTTTATGGCTACAGAAGCTCTAACTTCCGCTTCGGCTTTTCGGGGTCTTCTTGGTAGTAGGGATTTTCTATCGACGAGGGCTCGCCATTCTCGTCAGTGTATGTGATAAAATGCTTATTCGGGTTAGCCTTGCACTTGGCATCCACCTCAGCTGGCGTGAGTCCTTTCTTCTTTGGCTCTGGCTTTGGTTCGGGTTCGGACTCGGACTTGGCTGGCGGTGTTGTCGGCTTGTTGGAGTCAATCAGTTCCAGCTTCGGCTTCGGCTTGTTGGGGTCTACCTTGTAATAGGGGTTCTCTATAGATGAGGGCTCACCATCCTCGTCAATATACAAGACATAGTGCTTATCCGGATTTGCCTTGCACTTAGCATCCACTTCAGCAGGCGTGAGTCCTTTCTTTGGCTTTGATTCGGGCTTAGCAGACGGTTCTTCGTAGTCAATCAATTCAAGCTTTGGCTTTGGCTTGTTGGGGTCTTCCTTGTAGTAGGGGTTCTCCACACCCTCAAAGAAACCGCTCTCCTCATCGTAGACCAGTTTGTATTTGTCGGTGGTGTTGTTCGGGTCGAACTGCGGGTTAGCCTTCGTCGGACCGTTGAATTTGTTAGGTTCCTCAACGTCTATCAGCTCGAGCTTCGGTTTCGGCTTGTTGGGGTCCTCCTTGTAGTAGGGGTTCTCCACGCCCTCAAAGAAACCGCTGTCCTCATCGTAGACCAGCTTGTATTTGTCGGTGGTGTTGTTCGGGTCGAACTGCGGGTCGGCCTTCGTCGGACCGTTGAACTTCTTCTCCTCTGGTTTCTTCTCCTCTTCCTCTTCCTTCTCCACCTTGGCATCGGCCTGCAGCTGCTCTTCGCTGCCCATGGCCACGGCATAGACGTCGCCTTCTATGTCCTGCCATTTCTGTGCGTCGTGCAGGAAAGCAGGTGTTTCGACCAGATTGAGCAGCTCGTCGAAGGTAACGCGCTGTCCCTCAGCTTCAAACATTCCGAAGGCCTTCATCGACTTTACCAGTGTCTCCAAGGGCAGGCAAGCCACCATGCCACCGGCACCCTTGGCATCGTTGCCGCCTCCGTTGAGGCTATGGTAGGTTCCTACATTGGCAGTGGCTAGGTCGCCATTGATGTTGAGTACCTGTCGCTGCAGCATTTTGTAACGGGCACGGTACGACTTCCAATCGCCGACGCCGTCAAGCTTCTTGTACACGTCGTCGATGGTTCCCTTGGTAGGCGATTTCATGCCGCCTTCGCCCATTAGGTCGGCCAGACGGCTGTTCACACCCGTGTCTATCTCGGTGAGGTCATTGGGGCGTGACACAGAGCCATCAATCTCTATGTCTGAGCTGCGTTGCTCTGCGTCGTCCACGGCGCTCATCACCACCCAGTTGGTCAGCGGGTCGCCGTTCTTCCAGTCGTAGTCTGCCATATTATCAAATTACAAAAGCATGATCTTTTCACTATCGTCCTTTGGACCTTTGTAGTAGGGGTTGCTATAGTGCCCATACACGCCGTTGAGGTCTTTCACCCTGACTTTCTTCGCTGTCGGATCCTTCTTGCCTTCTCTTTCGATGTCGGCATTTATGTCATCCCATGTACGCTTCGGTTTGTTGGCCCGCTTCTGTTGTTCTGCTGCTATTTCCTTATCGGATCCTAACAGGATCACTTCCTCCTCGTCGTTTTTGCTGGCAGGCTTTTTGTCAGGCTGCTGCTCACCGGCAACCTTGATTTTCGGCTTCGGTTCGTTGGGGTCTTTATCCTTCTGCTTCAGCTTGATGGGGGCAGGCTCTTCCTGCTTGGGTGCGGCGGGTGACGTTGGTGCGGTATTTGCCGATGCCGCTGCGGCGTTCTTCTTCTCCTCTTCAGCCTTCATTTCCGAGTCAAGAGGAACCAGCTCCAACTTTGGCTTCGGCTTTCCGCTATCCTCATTGGTATCCGTCTTTGCCGCCGGCTGCTGCTGTTGCTGCTGCTGTGGTTGTGCGGCCATCTTCTGGCGCTCTGCCTCCATCTCCGAGTCAAGGGGAACGAGTTCCAGTTTCTTTTTCTTTGCATCCTCCCGCTTCTTCTTCTCGTAAGGATTGTGTTCCGTCTCCAAGCCAGGACAGAACGACAGGAACAGGTTGTAGCAAGCCGAGTAGTCGACCTTGAACGTCCACTCCTTTTCCTTGAAGCGCTCCATGAATGCCTCGTAGTCTCTTGAGAACTGTGCAAAGCGTTTGTACGCCTGAGGAATGTCGCGGGAACCTTCACCCGTGAGCACCTGTCGCAAACCGTTGCGTAGTGGGTCGCTAAAGGTGTCACTGCCTATGTGGAAGTGTACGTTCAGCTTCTTGTCCTTGTTCAGGAGTTCGTTGGTGGCATTATAGAAGTCAAGAAGTGTGAGCGTCAGGTGCGGATACAGGTCCTCTTCGTCTATCCATCCGTTCTCTTCAATGTTGAAGTCGCTGCAGTCAACATATAGTGGCAAGTCGTACTTCTTACGCTTCTTGTAGCTGCCAGTCTCCAGCACGGGCTTGCCCAAGTGCTTATAGCACACCGTCTCGAACTTCTTCTTGCCAATCTGGAATTTCCCTTTCTTGTAGCTTTTCAGCGAGTCGTAGGGGATGACGCAGAAATACACGCTTACCCAGTAGTCTGTGGCTTTATTCTTCGACTTATTCTTCTTTTGCTCCGCCTTTGTAGGCTTGCTTGTAGTCTTTGCTCCTCTTCCTGCCATATCCGGTAGATACTGTTATTTGTTTCCGCCTTGCTGGCTTTTTTTCTTGTTGACAAGTGTCTCCATGCCTTTCTTGCCATCGGTCTGTGAGGTGTGGTAGTCGAACATGGCTTCGTCTCCGAGTGCAGCTTCGTGCTTCTCGTGCAGCACCACCTTCGAGGCTTCGTAATCAGCCTCGGCGGCAAAGCGCTGGTCATTCATGGCAATGCCTTGCCGGTTCATGTCCACCGCCGCTTTCATGTGCATTTGGAAGAACGGGTCGTCGCTGCCCAGCGCGGTGGGGTCGTTGGCTTCGGCACGTTTTGCGGCATCTTGAGCATATCCCACCTGCTCGCTGCTTTTATCGAAATAGTCTTGCTGCTGAGCGCGTATTTGGGCTGCCGCTTCACCTTTTGCACGGGTATCGGCCTTGGCGTCTTTCAACTCGCTCATGGCCTGTTCGTGCTCGGCCTGCTTGGTGCGTGCTGTCTGCACATGATAGGCAGCCTGTGCCGTTTCGTCAGCCTCTTGCTTGTCGGCCACCAGACCCTCGCGTGTCTGCTCCATGGCTTTCTTGTCTTGCGACATCTCGTTGTACTTCCTGTGAGCCTCGGCACGCGGCTTCACCACCTTGTCCAGCTCTGCCTGCTTGGCTGCCTCGTCGGCTTTGGCTTGACGCTCCTGCTCGGCCATTTTGTCGGCGTAGCCCTGATATTTCTCCTGCTGTTGCAGACAGTACTCACGGTCTTCCGGCGTTTTGGCGTTATTGGCCCATTCACCCCAGTTGTCGGCTTCGGTCTGCAGGTTGTTATGTCGTGTGGTCAGGTCTTCGCTCTTTGCGTGGGCTTCCTCCCAAGGGCCATATTTATCATAAAATGCCTGATCCTGCTTGGCTACCTCCTGATACTGCTTGGCCATTTTCTTGTCCTGCTTCGCAATCTGTTTGTCGACCAATGCAATCTGTTCGTCTTTCGCCTTCGACTCGGCAAGTGATTGGTCGAGCATATCCTGCACCTCCTGGTCGCTCAGCTCCTGCGGCTGGTTTTGGTAGAACTGCGTCTTCTCGGTGTAGAATCGGTATTTGTTGTTCGTGGCTTCCACAGCAGCGTTCTGCTTTTGCTGTGCGCTTGCGCGGTAGGTATTGGCGGCTTCACGGGCCTTGGCAGCTTTCTCGGTGTCGCCTGCTGCCTCAAATTCAGCAGCCTGACGCTCGAGGCTCTCAGCGGCCATCAAGTCGCCACTGCCGGCATACTTTGCATCTTCCAAGTCACGCTGGTACTGCTTCTGCTCCCAAGGCTCCAACGCATTGTATTCCAGTTCGTCGAGTGGCGGTATGGGTTGTGGCATACCGGGTATGGGCGGCGGAGCTATATTTGGAATGGCCGGCATCTGTCCGTCGTTGGTGAAACGGATGACGCCGCCCCATGTGCAGATGCACTGGCTTTGGTTGGTCAGCGCAGGCATGTTGTCGACCAGCATCATCGGATTGCCAGGAGCCCACGGTGCGGTGGTGACGGGGATGCAGGGCATGGGGGTAAGTACGCCCATGGCAGCCGACGTGGCCGATGCCACGGTAGGGTTGCTCAGGGTGTTGCACATGCCGAAGGGCATGATATTGACCAAAGGCTTGAAATCCATGATGTTGGCCATGGTCATCTTGCCCAGCTGTACCATGCGTCCCGGCAGTACCACCAACGACGAGGGTGCCAGACCGAAGGTGCACGTCATCATAGCAGTATTGCAAACGTATGTCTCTCCCATATAAACTTGAAGTTTGAGATATGGTGTTTGATGCCTTTACTTTTCAGTTCCTGTGATGGCGGATTCAGAGGTTATCAGTGGAATACTTTGCCAATGGCTTTGTGCTCTTGCTGATCGACGAGGTGATTCGCTCTTTAAACGTTTCAAGAGCAGTCTTCTTCTTTGGAGGCAGTTTTGTCTTTCTTGATTTTTCGTGTGCCGCGGAATAAGCAGAGGTTTTTTCTTTTAATGCTTGGTTTGTCTTGGTTCTCTCCGCCTTGGCATCTTCTACCTCTTTTTCCTTCTTTTCGTATTCCTTGTTTTTGTCCAAGTATTGTTGGCGGTAGTCTGCGGCCTCTTCTGTTTTGCCGGCATCTTTGGCTTCAAAATACTTATTCTTCAGATCTTCTTTTTCCTGTCCCAGTTTTGCTTGTTCCGCCTCTTTTTGCCTGACGTCCTTTCTTTGGCCTTCCAATGTGTTAAAAGTGTCATTCCATTCTTTCTTTGCATTCTGTTCTTCCACAAAAGCTTTCTGGCCTTCTTCATTGAACTGCCAGCCGCCTTTGCCGTCATGCTGGAATGCTGCGAAAGCGAAGTCGGTATTGTATTTTGCTTGATCCAATTCCTTCTTGGCCTGTTTCTCCTCTTCGAATGCGGCCATCATTCGCTCCATTTTCTTTCCGTCAGGATCGCCGTCGAATTTGGCCCAGTCAGCCTCGGCAGCTTCTGCTTTAGCATGAGCTGCGTTATATTTGTTTTGCTTTTCTCTTTGTTCTGCTGCTGCTTTGTCGTAGTTATCCCTCATTTCCCGTTCGTTGGTGGCGTAAACGTTGCCGTTTTCATCCATCATAACGGTGCTACCACTTTTTTTCTTGTCCTTGTTCTTTCCCATAGTTGTTAGGTGTTGTTGATTGGACGGAAATGAGTTTTTGTTCTATGGCAGTCTGTCGAATGCCCTTCTCATGATGGTGTCAATGGTGGCAGTGTCGTTCTCGGCCATGGCCTTGAGGTATGCGGGTGCGTCGGCCACTTGTACGGAAAGCTTGCCGGTGAGACGCATGGTGTCGTCAATAGCCTTCATGACGGCCTCATTGTTCTTTTCGGCTATGTGTGCGAAGAGCGACAGGCGGTCGTCGCGCTCGGGGTAGTTGTCGACGAGCGTGAAGAGAGCCTCGGCCAGGTTGTGGCTGGCGCTGTCGAGTGTTATGCCGCGCTCGTGAATCTGGCGTGAAGTCTCGTCGGCCTTCAGGTTATGCTTTTCTTCTTTCTCCGGATCTGAGGCGGCTGCTGCGAGCTGTTTGTCGAGGATGACCGTGAGCTTGTTCATTTCCTGCAGCTCGTTCTGCACGCTTTCCACCGCATCCTTGTGCGCAGAGGCATAGTCACCCTCGCTGAGCAGTTTCTGCCCCGCCTTGCCGCCATGCTTGGCGTAGACACCCTCGATGGCGCGTGCAGCTCGCAGCACATCGCCCGTCTGCTTCAGGCGTTGCAATGTGATGCGAATGCCGCGTGGCTTGCGCCGCCCCTCGCACGTCATGTTCATAAACGTGGCGGCAGAGACCACGGCCACGCGCAGCTCTTTCAGTTCCTTTCCCTGCTTGCTCATGGTTTAATGGTAACTGCCTGGCATACCGGTGACGTCGAGCGGGCCATTGAACGATACACCGCCGGTACCCGAGATGCTCATCTTGAACTGGGTGCCATAGATTTCCATATTCATCTTTGGATTGAGCGTGAGGTCTTTGCTTTCTACAGTGAATTTGCCCGTTTGGAAGTCAGCGACAAAGTTCTCGCCACCTTCCAGCTTGATACCTTCGGCCGACTTGAGGTGTATTGTTTCATCTCCCTTGTTGCCCATTCCCGTACAAGCGTTAATGAAAATCGACGCTTGCTCACTTCGCACACTGATGGCGTCCTTGGCTCTGATTTCAAACTTCTTTTCTTTGCTGCGCATCTTAATGTCATCTTTGGCAGTCACCTTCATGTCGCTCTTGGTGTCAACAACTATGTTGCTGTCGGCCGATGCTGCAATAGAGCCGTGCGAGACGGCATTGATTTGCGTCTGTGCCTCCATGCTGATAGTCTTTTTCTTGGCCGTCATCTTGATGTTATCGCCAGCCGTCATGATGATGTCTTTGCTGGCATCCAACTCAATGTTGCCAGCAGAGCGCAGCTTGATGAGCGACCGGTCGGTGCTGAGCAGCAGCTCGTAGGTGTGCAATTTATGGTCGTAGACCTTGATGTAGCCTTTTTCGCCCATCGTGTTCTCATCTTCCGTGTCGTGTATCTCTATAGTATGGCCGCTGGCAGTACGTATAGCCTTCACGTTGTTCCAGCCGGGATACCACTTCGAATCAATGGGAGAGTGAATGGAAGGGTAGCTACACATTGCGATAGGACGCTCGAAGTTTCCTTCCTCGAATTCCACCATCACGGGGGAGAATATTTCGGGTATCAGGTGAACGCCACCTATACCGCCGTAAATTTCTTGACCACCCACGTATGGCTGTGCCAGAAGGATCCATGGTGACATGCCGTTTTTCTCCTTGGTACCGCGGTATCCTTTCTCGCCATCATATATATGTTTCTGCCAATTGAATCTCACTCTGATGCGCCCCAGGTGCTCCGGATCCTCCGTGTCGACTACCACAGCATGTACAGGATGGTCGCAGCGGGGATAGGAGCGAGGGTGTCTGTATGGAGGAAAGTTAAACGTGGCGGGAACGCCCTCAAAGGAATTGGAGTATTCACCATTGACGCCGAAGCTGTGGAATACCTCTGTGATGAGAATCTCGTCTTGCTGTATCTCGTTCTTCTGCGACCCCTCACCGCTGATGAAGTCGTCCATGATGGTAAGTTTCGTGCCAATCTTCAGACGCGCACAGGTAGATCTGCCGCGATAGTGCACCAAGTTGGCCCTTATGCTGTCACGGAATACCAATGAACTATTGCCAACTGTAAAATATGTACCTGTGTCTTTTTTCTCAAGTGTGGCTTTCAGTTCACCGTCGCTCTCTATTTGTTGTCCGGCTATCATCATATATGTCTCCTTGGGATAGTCGTTGACAGACATTCCGTAAGCAGTATCGCTCAAGGCGTTACCATTGTTCTCAGTGGTGCGGGAATTTTCTTCACTGAATTTCTTTCCATTGAGATAAACATTATATCCACCTGTATTGTACACATGTGCATACAGATAGTAATTCTGATGCTGTGTGTGCAAGTCCACGCTGTAGTCCGACAGGTTCTCACTGGGGTATGTCAGCTTGATACTTTCCTGGTCTTCCAACTTTCCGAAGTGCAGCTTCGTGCCGGTGCTGAACATCCACTCCTGGTGTCGCATGGCCAAGCGCTGCATGAATTCGTAGTCACTCTCGTTGTATTGCACGGTGTAGTGAATGTTGCTTTTCGTCTCCACCTCGCCTTCCAGCTCGATGAGGAATCCCTCGTAGTCGGCGAGGTGCTCCTTGATGATGTCCTTCAGCAGGTAGTCGTTGTACATGTAGCAGTGGGGCATGGTCTGCATACGTGCATCGTGAGAGAGTGCCTCCACACCGATGTAGTAATCGGAGCCGTTACGAGTAGCATTGGCTGAGATGATGAAGCCTTTGAACTCGATGATGCCGTTCTGCTGCCCTTCATCTTCGTAGCCTTCTAAGTCGGCTTCCATTGACTCTGTCTGTAGTATCAATGCCACGTTTTGCCCAATGATGTCCTGACACACTTTGAAGTTCACGTCTTCGGCATTCTCTTCGGTGTCTTTCTGCAGACCGAATGACAGACGGCAGGGGTTCAGGAGAGTCTGCGACAGCGAGAAACTCTCCATGGTGAAGCCCGAACCATTTATCTCGATATGGAATTGCTCCGACAGGATGCCATTGATGCTGACGGATATGCTTTTTACGGATACTGACATGCTGTAAAGCTTTTATTATGGGTTATGCTTTGAGTATTCATGCGCGCTTTTCTGAGGCCATGCTAGCCGTCAGGCTGTCTGGTCAGGATTTGGGCTTGGGGTATCCTTCGCTGACCTTCTTGCCCGACCACTCGTTGTCGAAGCAAGCCACATTGACGCTTGCACCATCGTTGCCCATGAAGATGGAGTTGGCCACAATGGTGACAGTGGTGTACATGAGCTTCGAGTCGTTGTCGTTGAAGTAGTCGCGCAGTCCAACGCAGTATGCGTCAAGGAAGGTGAAGTTCTTGTAGACGCGATTGTTCTGTCTGGCCCATACAACGAAAGAGAAGGTTCCGCTGTAGGTCTTCGTCTTGTCGAACATCCACTGGTAGAAGAAATGGTCGTCGTCGCTGGTGGCAGGCATGGTGAACTGTATGCGACCGCCCTTCACGCGTCCTGTTGGCTTTCCTGTGTTGGGGTCACACTCCTGAGAGAACTCGTACTGACATTCCACGATGCCGTATTTCTTTCCGTTGATGGTCACCTTGCCGTGGAAGGCATCGTTGGCGTTCTTGACGGCCGACAGTGGACTATCTGAGTATGGCTGCAGATATTGCAATCCAATCTCGGTGAGGCCTTCGTTGCGGCGCATCTCCATTTCCCAGTCCAAGCCTTTAAGGCCTGGAGCGCTGCCAGCCATCAAGTCATTGGCCTCTTTCAGCGCTGCCTGTTTGGCTTTCTCCCGGGCTTTCTCCTTTAATCTCTGACCCGCGGCATCGATTTCTTCCTTGATACCGTCCCTAATGCCTTCGTAGGCAAACGTTGTCAGTCCGGCGAGGTCGCTCTTGAGGCTTTGGTCGATGGTCTGTCGTTGCTCATCAAGGAAGCCTAGGGTGCCGTCCTTCACTTTGTCGCCGAATGACTTGTTTTCGGGTTTGTCCTCCGCAGCCTGTGCCTGTTGCTGAGTGTTTTGTTGTGGAGTAACTTCTTGAGTGGCTGTCGGGGCAGCGGCTGGAGCAGCAGCTGGAGCAGCTTTTGGAGCAGCTTCTGGAGCAGCGGCTGGGGCAGCTTCTGGAGCGGCTTCTGGAGCGGCGGCAGGGGCAGCTTCTGGAGCGGCGGCAGGAGCGGCAGCAGGAGCGGCAGCAGGAGCAGCTTCTGGAGCAGCAGCAGGAGCGGCGGCTGCGGCTACAGGAGCAGCAGTTGGGGCAGCAGCAGGAGCGGCAGCAGGAGCAGCAGCTTGTTGTTCAGGCTGTTGGCTCTGTTGTTGTTGGTTGTCCTGTTTCTGTTTGTCTTCCTGTTTATCTTCCTTCTTCTCGTCTTCCTTCTTTTCGTCCTCCTTCTTTTCGTCCTCCTTCTTTTCGTCCTCCTTCTTTTCTTCGTCCTTCTTTTCCTCTTCTTTCTTCTCGTCCTCCTTCTTTTCCTCTTCTTTCTTTTCGTCCTCCTTCTTCTCCTCTTCCTTCTTTTCCTCTTCCTTTTTCTCTTCGTCCTTCTTTTCCTCTTCCTTCTTTTCCTCTTCCTTTTTCTCTTCGTCCTTCTTTTCCTCTTCCTTCTTTTCCTCTTCCTTCTTTTCGTCCTCCTTCTTCTCTTCATCCTTCTTCTCCTCTTCCTTCTTTTCCTCATCCTTCTTTTCGTCCTCCTTCTTTTCTTCGTCTTTCTTTTCCTCATCTTTCTTTTCCTCATCTTTCTTTTCGTCCTCCTTCTTCTCCTCTTCCTTCTTCTCCTCTTCCTTCTTCTCCTCTTCCTTCTTCTCTTCGTCTTTCTTTTCGTCCTCCTTCTTCTCCTCTTCTTTCTTTTCCTCGTCCTTCTTCTCTTCGTCCTTCTTTTCTTCTTCCTTCTTCTCCTCGTCCTTCTTCTCCTCGTCCTTCTTTTCCTCATCCTTCTTCTCTTCGTCCTTCTTCTCCTCGTCCTTCTTTTCCTCATCCTTCTTTTCCTCATCCTTCTTCTCTTCGTCCTTCTTTTCCTCATCCTTCTTCTCTTCGTCCTTCTTCTCCTCGTCCTTCTTCTCCTCATCCTTCTTTTCTTCGTCCTTCTTCTCCTCGTCCTTCTTCTCCTCGTCCTTCTTCTCTTCGTCCTTCTTTTCCTCATCCTTCTTTTCTTCGTCCTTCTTCTCTTCGTCCTTCTTTTCTTCGTCCTTCTTCTCCTCATCCTTCTTCTCTTCGTCCTTCTTTTCCTCGTCCTTCTTCTCCTGGTCCTTTTTCTGATCAGGTGTTGGTGGCGGTGGGTACGACGGAGGATTCGATCCATCATTATCTTCAACCTTATTTAATATATCATCGGCAACTTTATTATTATTCTCTTGAACCTTACTGAAGCTATTTTCTATGGTAGGCGGTTGATCATCTCCTTGTTGATTATCTTCTAGTTTTGACAGGAAGTCATCGGCAACTTTATTATTATTCTCTTGAACTTCTTTAAAAGCATTCTCTGGTTTGAGTTCTTCTCTTGCTGCAACTCTTTCCTTATGTTCTGCCCATTTTTGCTTGACTTTCTCCGCAGTGTGTTCACCAA
>JAILAA010000010.1 GCA_024681875.1 Prevotella sp. | reverse complement strand
AGCTCTTTACATACTTTTCACCGCCGTTTTTGCGGCTCATTTCAACAATTTTATCATGGTCGAGTGATTTTATCAGCTGACCATACACCGGCTGTCCGAAAAAATGTGTACTTTTGCCCATGGTTACGTTTGATTCTGTTTTGCGACTACAAAGGTAACCAAAAAGGGCTGACACTGAATCCGGTATCAGCCCTAATTATATCCTAATGTGAAAAGTTTAGCGGACAGTAATAATTTAATTGTTCAATAATTCAACTTTTCATTTTTCACTTTCCCGTTGCTCAAGGAAGTTGCTGACCTGCTCCTGCATACCACGGGTGACGGCGATGCGGCCGGAGCGGGTGTATTGCAGGACGCAGCCGAAGGTGTCGAGGGCACGGTAGAGGGAGATGATGTCGTCGGTGATGCCGTATTTCATTACGATGACGTAGGTGGGATTCACTTCAATGATGCTGGCATCGTGGCGGCGGATGGTGCGGCTGATTTCGGGATTCTGCATCACGGCGTCGGTGGCAAGTTTATAGAGGCCTGACTCACGGATAAACAGCTGGTCGTCGGTGAAGTAGTTGGCCTTCACCACGTCGATCTTCTTCTCTATTTGCTTCGTTATCTTGATGATCTGGTCTTCGTCGCTCCATGCCGTGATGGTATATTTATGCACGTTAGGAATGCTCGAAGCCGACACGTTCAGGCTCTCTATGTTCACTTGACGACGGGTGAACACAGCGGTAATCTGGTTGAGTATACCGGCGATGTTCTCTGAGTAGACCAACAGGGTGTATAAACGAGACCCACCCCCTTGCCCCTCCCTGTGAGGGAGGGGAGTTGATACACTTTGCTCTTCTATTATTTTTTCCATAATTTATTCTATGTTTATTGGTAACTACTTCCCTCCCTCACAGGGAGGGGTAGGGGGAAGGGTCTCCAGCATCATGTCATCGACATTCTTTCCCGGCGGTGTCATGGGCAGCACGTCGTCATCCTCCTTGATGGCACACTCCAGGATGAAGGGGCCGTCGGTGGCAAGCATCCTATTGACTGCATCGTGCAGCGAGGAGCGGTCGGTAACGGCCTCGTAGGCTATGCCATAGCCCTGTGCGATAAGCTCGTAACAGGGGTTGAGCATCTTTGTAAACGACTTGCGGCGCTGCCAGAACATATCCTGCCACTGGCGCACATTGCCCAAGTAGTTGTTGTTCAGAAGGATCATCTTCACAGGAGCCTGCTGTTCCATAATAGTGCCCAGTTCCTGAAGGTTCATTTGGAAACCGCCGTCGCCCATAAAGCAAACGACGGGGCGGCCTCTCCTCTCACCTCTCTCCTCACACCTCTTACTTCCAAAAACGGCGCCAATGGCAGCGGGCATACCATAGCCCATTGTACCAAGGCCACCACTGGTGCAGATGCTGCGCTGGTGGTGATATTTGAAGTAGCGTGTGGCGAAGAGCTGGTTTTGTCCCACGTCGGTAACGAGAATGGTATCATCTGGCGATATTTCAGCTACCTTGTTCACCACCTCGCCCATCAGTAGCGGGCCGTCCTTTGGATGGATGGCAGGCTCTATCACTTTCACGCGTTCTTTCTCGTTGAGGGGCAGGAACGAGTCGCGCCATTCCTTATGGCTGGCTTTCTGCAACAACGCTGTGATGGCTGGCAGCGACTCCTTGCAGTCGGCAACCACGGCCACATCGGTCTTCACGTTCTTGTCTATCTCGCTCTTGTCAATGTCTAAGTGAATGACCTTCGCCTGCTTAGCATAGGTTTTCAGATTGCCGGTGACGCGGTCGCTGAAGCGCATACCGATGGCAATAAGCACGTCACACTCCTGCTCCTTCAGGTTGACGGCGTAGTTACCGTGCATACCTAGCATGCCCACATTGAGCGGATGATTTGATGGCAATGCGCTCAAGCCCAGCATCGTGCGGCCGGCGGGGATGTCGGCTTTCTCAAGGAAGGCCTTCAACTCCTCCTGTGCACCAGCCAACTCCACGCCCTGTCCAACGAGTGCGAGGGGTTTCTTCGCTTCGTTGATGAGGGCTGCAGCCTGCTGAACGGCCTCATCGCTCAGCTTTGGATAGGCCACGTAGGAACGGATGAAACTGACGTGCTCAGCCTTGAACTCCACAGTCTCAACCTGTGCGTTCTTCGGGAAGTCAAGCACCACAGGTCCTGGCCTTCCGCTGCGTGCGATGTAGAAGGCGCGGCTCACAGCCCATGCGATATCCTCGGCATGGCGTATCTGATAACTCCACTTCGAGATGGGTTGTGCCAGACCGACGAGGTCAACCTCCTGGAAGGCATCAGTACCAAGGGCAGCGATGGGCACCTGACCAGCGATGACGACGATGGGGGTAGAGTCGAGCATGGCGTCGGCTACGCCCGTCAGCGTGTTCGTGGCGCCGGGACCGCTGGTAACAATAGCCGTACCAACCTTGCCACTGACGCGGGCATAACCTTCAGCGGCGTGTGTGGCAGCCTGTTCGTGGCGCACGAGGATGTGGTCGAATGCCTTTTTAGGCCCACGGGTGTAGTCGTAGAGGGCATCGTAGACAGGCATGATGCTACCGCCAGGATAGCCGAAGATGGTCTTCACGCCTTCTGCCTTCAAAGCCAGCATCAACGCCTCAGAGCCGGTAATTTTCTCTTGCATATAGATGATAGTCTTTATTTAGTCCGATATGGTTACTTTTCTGACGGCACGCCCCTGACGCACGACATAGATGCCAGGTGCCAGACCTTCCAGCTGGCTGCCGCAAGCCCTGCCCTGCAGGTTGTACACCTCGTAAGGCAGTCTGTAGTCGATATGCACATGGGCAATGCTATGGGGAATATAGGTGTAGCCTAACTTTTTGTCCATCCAGGCGATGCGTTCCTTCATAAACCGTCGCACATTCTGCACCTCGGCTTGATAGCTGCCCCAGAGTACGGGATTCTGGTGGACGTATGTGTCCATAATGGGCCAGCGTTTGAAATTCAGCTGTTGCGACAGCTCCAGTTCCTGTTCAAGACTGTCGATGAACGCCACCAGGTTTTCTTCGTTGAGACCGCTTTGCCGGGCCTCGTCCCAGATTTCAACGAGCTGCGCACGGGTTTTGGCGTTTTTAACCACGATATTGTCTACAAAGGTCCTCATGTTGCCGGCACAGCTGCCTACAGTGCGATAGATGTAGTCTGTCTTTCTGTTGACAGGGTAGGTGCGGTTGTCGTTTTCGAAGGCAAGGTCAAAGTCCCACACAGGACCTGTATAGAACATCTGATTGTCGCGATCCTTATACATGAACACACTCCAATAGGTGTCGGTGTTGCCCGACAACTCTCCAACAAGGAAGTGGCGCAGGAAAGTGTTGGTGTCCAAGTACATGCGCCAGTTGTTCTCCATGGTGTTGAAGCGTTGGCGTATGTAGCTCATTTGCTGGGAGGTGATGGAGTCCTCGTCTGGCGACTTGATGGTTACGGGATTGCCTTTGTTGGAATTGAAATACGAGTTTTCCTGATAGGCGTAGGCATCAATCTCTATGAGATATCCACCTGTGAGTTCCGTGCCGCTGTTGTCCTGTGGTGTCATCTCTACGATGTCCACGCGATTCTTATGCACCTGTACTTGATCACACAGCTGATAGCAGCCTTTGTACTCGCCGTTGAGCAGTACGTCAACGGCCGTTCCGTAGGGCGTATAGGGCATTCCTAAGCGTTTGCTCAGCTCAAAGGCCAGCAGGTTGCGCATCAGCGTCTTGTCGCCATAGTTGTTGATGAGCGTCCATTTCTTGGCTTTCCCCGGAGCATCGAGCACGTGCTGTTTCTTGTCGAACTTAATGCGATAGGGCTTCTTGGGGAAACCGCGCGATGCATTGCCTCTTTCACGGGTTGTGCCAGGCTGTGACAGCAGGCCGTCGTCAGAGATGATGGTCAGCTGCGACACAATCTGGTGCTCCTTGTCGTATGGAATCTCGCCATTGAGGGTATGAATGCTTATGGTAGGCAGGTTCGTCACCCTGTAGAGCTTCGACTCGTCGCCCTCGCCTTTGTGACCGTAGAACTCCAGCTCGGCAATGTTGCAGCGAGCATCGGAAGGCCCGACGTAGCGGACATATCGGAAACCCTTTGAACAGGTGACATTGTCGTATGAGATTGTGCCGATGGTGCCAGGCTCGCTGATGACGTAGAGCGGCAGGGCATCCATAAAGTCGGGGCTGTTTGCGCCTTCGAAGACGCCGAGCACCACACGTTTCTCACCTTGGCTGTCGTTGCGGGGCGACCAGCCCACGCGGGTGATGACATAAGGCTCGCCCAAATCAAGGCCTGCCCAAGTGTAGCTGCGCTCCCATGAGGCGAAGAAAGTATTCAGCTTTCCGTCGAAGGCATTCTTACGGGTGTTCACCGTCGTAGATAGCCTGCCCGTGGAGTAGTCCACCGATTCAGCCGTGCCAATGACAGTGCCTGTCAGCATCGGGTCTTCGTCAGCAATGGCTACTGCTGGACAAAGCACAAAGCACAATGCACAATGCACAATGCTGGATATGTATCGTTCAATCCTCAACGCTCAATCCTCAATGGTCAATGGTCAATGTTTAATGGTCAATGTTCAATCCTCAATAATCCTCACACCGCCCTTGTCTGCCGAACTGACACTCTGGGCGTAGGCGCGTAATGCTTTCGAGACGGCACGATTGCGCTTCAACGGCTGCTGTGGGCGGGCAGCCAACTCCTCGTCACTCAGCTTCACGTTGATGCAGCGGGAGGGAATGTCGATGACGATGATGTCGCCGTCCTTGATTTTGCCGATGTTGCCGCCGTTGGCCGCCTCAGGCGAGATGTGGCCAATGCTTAAGCCGCTGGTGCCGCCGCTGAAGCGTCCGTCGGTGATAAGGGCACACTCCTTGCCCATATGCATAGACTTAATATAGCTTGTAGGATAGAGCATCTCTTGCATACCCGGACCCCCCTTCGGTCCTTCGTGGGTGATGACTACGCAGTCGCCCTTTCTTACCTTGCCGCCGAGGATGCCTTCGCAAGCGTCTTCCTGCGAATCAAACACCACGGCAGGGCCTTCGAAGTGCCACAGGCTCTCGTCTACGCCAGCCGTCTTTACCACGCAGCCGTCCTGGGCGATGTTGCCGAAGAGTACAGCCAGTCCGCCGTCCTTTGTGTAGGCATGTTCGATGTCGCGGATGCAGCCATTAGCACGGTCGAGGTCGAGTTCGTCGTAATATTCGTTCTGCGAGCCCATCTCCGTGGAGAAGCGGCCCGCGGGTGCGCTATAATAAATGGCAGCTTCGTCATTGAGCCCGTTGATATCGTATTTGTCCATGGCTTCTGCAAGTGTCATGCCGTCCACGCGCTTGACAGAGCCGTCAATGAGTCCGCCCTTGTTCAACTCGCCGAGAATGCCGAGAATGCCACCGGCACGGTTGCACTCCTGCACGCTGTATTTCTGTGTGTTCGGTGCCAGTTTGCAGAGGCAGGGTGTCTTGCGACTCAGTGCGTCAATGTCCTTCATCGTGAAGTCGACGCCAGCCTCCTGTGCTACGGCCAAGAGATGGAGCACGGTGTTTGTCGAGCCGCCCATAGCAATGTCGAGTGTCATGGCATTGAGGAAAGCCTGACGAGTGGCGATGCTGCGGGGCAATACTGACTCGTCGCCGTCCTCATAGTAGGCCATGGCGTTCTTCACGATGAGGCGTGCAGCCTCACGGAACAGTTTTACACGGTTGACGTGCGTTGCCAATATTGTTCCGTTGCCGGGCAGGGACAGGCCGATGGCCTCGGTCAGCGAGTTCATTGAGTTGGCGGTGAACATGCCCGAACATGAGCCGCAGCCCGGACAGGCGCATTGTTCTATCTCCTTCATTTCCTCATCGGACACCGAGGGGTCGGCGCCTTTCACCATGGCAGTGATGAGGTCGGCGTTCTCGCCGCGCCATCGTCCTGCCTCCATCGGGCCGCCCGAGACGAACACGGCGGGGATGTTCAGGCGCATGGCGGCCATCAGCATACCAGGCGTCACCTTGTCGCAGTTCGATATGCAGACCATAGCATCAGCCTTGTGGGCGTTGACCATGTATTCCACCGAGTCGGCAATGATGTCACGCGAAGGCAGCGAGTAGAGCATACCATCGTGGCCCATGGCGATGCCGTCGTCAATGGCGATGGTATTGAACTCAGCGGCATAGCAGCCCAGCTGTTCTATTTCTTCTCTGACGATTTGTCCTATTTCGTGTAGGTGCGTATGCCCTGGCACAAACTGTGTGAATGAATTGACGATGGCAATGATGGGTTTGCCAAACTGTTCGTGTTTCATGCCTGTGGCAACCCACAGGGCACGGGCGCCGGCCATGCGGCGTCCCTCGGTGCATACGCTACTGCGTAACGGATGTTTCATAGGGGGTGTTTCTTTATTGATACAAAATCGGAACGGAGTGGGTCTCCTGCTGGGCGGCGCCGTCTTCATTCTCATCTTCTTCGCCTTCTTCGCCTTCGCCACCCAGCCCTATTTCACCTGCGCAGGGGTCGAAGCCTGGCGTTATGTCAAACTGGTCATCCTCGGTAATGGGGATGTTGGGGTCGGCGTAGATTTTCTTCATATAGAGGGCGAAGATGGGCAGTGCTGCGGCTGCTCCCTGTCCGAAGGCCATGCTTTCAAAGTGGATGTCACGGTCTTCGCCGCCTACCCAGGCACCGGAAACGAGCTTCGGAGCGATACCCATAAACCAGCCGTCGCTGTTGCTGTTGGTCGTTCCCGTCTTACCGCCCAGGGGAGCATGGATGCCGTAACGTGAGCGCAGGCGGCCGCCTGTTCCGCCGTCGACAACGCCACGCAGCAGGTAAATCATCTTCTCGGCCGTCTCGTTGTCGAGCACCTCGTTGCCGCGACGTGTCAGTACGTCGGCATTATAGACCTTGCCTTCGCTGTCCACAATCTTCGTGACGAAGACGGGTGCTGAGCGATAGCCATGATTGACGAAGGTGGTATAGGCACTGACCATCTCGGCCACAGTGTTCTCGCAAGGTCCGAGACAGAGAGCCGGACCGGGGAAGATGTCGGGGTTGTTGAAACCGTATTCACGCAGAATCTGGAGGAAGTTCCTGGGACGCAGAATGTCGATGAGATAGGCAGACACCAAGTTGTTGGATGTCTGAAGGCCCCATCTCAGTGTTACAGGCCCTTCGGCTGCACTGCCGCGTGGCGACCAGGGTCTTCCGCCTTCGGTGTAATAAGTGCGATGCTCACAGGGCACCGTGGTGCAGGGCGTCATGCCTCCGCCATAGGGCGACATGGCCAGTGAATAGAGGAAGGGCTTGATAGTGGAGCCTACTTGGCGGCGGCCCTCCGTAGCCATGTCATAGGCGAAGTGCTGGAAGTCGAGTCCGCCGACGTAGGCTTTCACATGGCCGTTGTGGGGCTCCATGCTGATGAAGCCCGTGCGGAGGAACGACTTATAGTAGAGAATGGAGTCGCGCGGTGTCATCGTGGTGTCCCGCTCACCATTGTAGGTGAAGACGGCCATCTTCACTGGCGTGTTGAATGCAGCGTCAATCTCCTCCTGCGATGCACCGGCTTCCTTCATCACGCGGTAGCGCTCGCTCTGACGGATGTTGCGCTTGATGATCTTGTTCACATCGGCCACAGACAGGTTGTTGGCATAAGGCGCATTGCGACGGTTGCGGTTGCCCCGCCAGAACTCTGGCTGCAAATATCCCACTACGTGCTCATAGCAGGCCTCCTCGGCATATTGCTGCATGCGTGTGTCGATGGTGGTGTATATCTTCAGACCGTCGGTATAGACGTTGTAGGGCGAGCCGTCGGCTTTCCTGTTCTTGTTACACCATCCGAAGAGCGGATCTTCTTCCCAAGCAATTCTGTCGATTTCGTATTTCACGCTGTTCCACTCCGGATAGTCGCTCCTGACAGGCTCTTTCGCCATCATATAGCGGCGCAGGAAGTCGCGGAAGTAGGTGGCCATGCCGTCGTTATGGTCGGCCACATGGAACTTCAGCTCACTGGCCAGCGACACTTCCGAACAGCTGTCCAGCTCTTCCTCGGTAAGGTAACCCTCCTTGTACATCTGCTGCAGCACCACGTTGCGTCGCTCCTGGCAGCGCTCAGTGTAACGGCGTGGATTGAAATAGGAAGGATTCTTACACATACCCACCAACGTCGCGGCCTCGGTGATGCTGAGGTCTTGCGGCTCCTTTGAGAAATAGGTGTTCGAAGCGGTCTTGATGCCCACAGCGTTATTGAGGAAGTCGAAGTAGTTCAAATACATAGCTATGATTTCCTCTTTCGTGTAATTGCGCTCCAGTTGTACGGCGATGACCCACTCAATGGGCTTCTGAAGCATACGCTCGGTAGTGTTGTGAGCCACGTCGCTGAACAGCTGCTTGGCCAGCTGCTGTGTGATGGTACTTCCGCCACCCGCGCTCTTCTGGCGCATGATGCCGCGCTTGATGATGGCACGCCCCAGAGATTTGAAGTCGATGCCGGCGTGCTCAAAGAAACGGGCATCCTCAGTGGCCACCAGCGCCTCCACCAAGGCAGTGGGCAGCTCGTTATAGGTCACCATGACGCGGTTCTCGCGGCTCAGACTGTAGGTGCCCAGCAGCTTGCCGTCGGCAGAATATACTTGTGAGGCAAAGCGGTTGATGGGATTTTGCAGCTGGTCGATGGGCGGCATGTAGCCTATGCGTCCGTCCGCGATAGCCCAGAATATCACTCCCACGCCTGCAAGGACCAACAGCAGCAGGCCCCACAGGATACCGATGAACCATTTTCTCATTTCAACTATAAATTTGGTCTGCAAAAGTACACAGAAAAACTGAAATGAGCAAGATTTTTCACAAAAAACGTGTCTCGTCGCGCAAAGTAAGCGGGTGATGAAAAAAACTAACGCCACTTTATTTTAAAAGTCATATTAGTTTTTCTTCAGTCTGTGGAAATGGCGGATTTTTAAATTCTCGAGAGAATTTGGCTCACCAGTAAATTCCTGTGTTTATCCGTATATCATTGACATCCTATAGAGAAAGAAGTCCACATCAATTACTCCCCTAAGCTGTGCACGAAATTGCTTGATCTTTGAGTTTAGGGACTCTGCAGAAGCATTGGTCG